>CAZOYZ010000033.1:0-2586 GCA_964584045.1 uncultured Prolixibacteraceae bacterium
CGGGAGACGGGATTCAAACCCGCGACCCTTAGCTTGGAAGGCTAATGCTCTATCGGCTGAGCTACTCCCGCTTGTCATTTATTATTGATGATCGAGTTTTTAGGACGGCGGATAGCCATTCTAAGGCTTACCACACTCCTCAATAATCACTCCTCAATAATCAATCATCAATGTCGTGGGGAGAGCAGGATTCGAACCTACGAAGGCATGTGCCAGCAGATTTACAGTCTGCCCCAGTTGGCCACTTTGGTATCTCCCCTTTACAATATTACAATATTAGAATATTAGAATATTAGAATATCAGAATGAACTCATCCATTTTAATAGTTGTTTCATCTCCGATAGTTGTTTCTTTCGCTCACCTATTCTTCCTAATTCTAATCTTCTAATCCTCTAATCTTTCTTTTGAGCCGGATCTCAGATTCGAACTGAGGACCCCGAGATTACAAATCACGTGCTCTGGCCAACTGAGCTAATCCGGCAAACATCTACTCATCTTTTTACCGTAACAATACCCCGGTAAACCATCCCAACAGTATGTTTACCAGGGGATTTGGCCCTAACGACCTGATTCTTCGGGGACTTCTCCGAAAAGAGTTTGCAAATGTATAAATATTTTTGATTACTTCACAAGTTCTCCGGCATTTTTTGAAATTATTTTTCCTTCAGCTTCTCCTTGAATTTAGACAGTTGTCTTCGCATCGCATCTACCGTCAGATCGATGGCTTCCTCGAAGGTATCTGCCTGTTTTTTTGCAAACAAATAATCATTATTGGCAGGAATCGATAGTTTTATCTCTGCAATTTTATTGTTGGAAGTTTCTGGTTTTGCAACTTTCAGGATCACCTCAGCGGAAATTATTCCGTCAAAAAAAGTATCCAGCTTACCGGTCTTTTTCACCGTGAAATCAATGAGTTTTTGATCTGCTGTAAAATGAATGGAATTGACAGTAATATTCATAACTTTTCCTCCTTTTGATTTTAAGCTCTGGGATGAGCTTGTTTGTAAATCCGTTGTATCTTTTCAGTTGACGTATGGGTATAAATCTGCGTAGCCGCCAGGTTACTGTGTCCCAGAAGCTCCTTTACCGCGTTCAGGTCGGCGCCCCGGTCCAATAAATGCGTGGCATACGTATGCCTCAACACATGCGGGCTCTTTTTCTCCAGGGTGGTTACAAATGAAAGATATTTCCTGACAATCCGGTATATGAGCTTCTCATAAACCGGTTTACCCTTTGCTGTGACAAACAAGACGGGACAACCAACCGGGAATTCCGAGTTCCTGCATGACAAATACTCAGTGATCAGTGGATTCATACTGCGCGGATAGGGAATAATCCTCTCCTTCCTGTTCTTTCCCAATACCCTCACCAAAGACTCTGCCTGCAGGATATCCGTATCTTTCAGATTTTTCAGTTCAGAAAGACGCATCCCTGAACCGTAGAAAAGGCTGACCATAAGCTTATCCCTGATTCCTTCAAAATCCTGTTGAAAATAACCGCAATCCAACAAGACATGCAGACTGTTTTCATCAACAAAACAGGGAAGTTTTTTAGGGACCTTTGGTGTGATCACCATACTGGCAGGAGAAGATTCGATCAATTCCTGCCGCATCAGGTACTTAAAAAAAGACTTGATCGAGGTTACTTTTCTGACAACGGTCTTGGGGGTATCTCCTAACTCCATGAGCGATACGATCCACTGGCGGATCATGTTCCTGTCCACTTTCAAGATGTTAAAATCCCCGACCCTTTTGAATAAAAATGTTTCAAACTGATCGAGGTCTTTCTTATAAGCAGTTATGGTATGGCCTGAATACCTCTTCTCGAACTTCAAATATTTCAGAAATGATTCCTGATAAGACATAATCCCCCTCCTTATAGCAAACAGGAACCAGACTAAAAAGAAGCTAGTCTTCCTGTCGCTGCAGTTGTTGAATGTAAACAGCCTTCTTGACTTCAGTTCTTCTCTCAACTGAAGGCTTCGTAAAAGCCTGACGTTCCCGTAATTCTTTAATTACGCCTGTTTTCTCGAATTTCCTTTTGAATCTCTTCAGGGCTCTTTCGATATTTTCGCCTTCTTTAACCGGAATAACGATCATATTCTTTAAATTTTATCTGTTAAAATTTCGAGCCGCAAATTTAGGAAATCTATATAATTAATCAAATTTATCATCTAAAATTTAAATTTAAAAATAAACCTTCCTCTTTCTTTCATTGGATAACAACTTTCGTTAATGGTCAGTTTGAAGATAAGGCGCGACTTTTTTTAAAACTTCCTCACTTAAAACCGAATCCTCCCGCAACTGAGACTTATCTTCAATAAAACCTTTTTTCTCCCTGTACCGGATCACCCGGCGGGCATCATTCCATTCCAGATAGGGGTGCCTGGCTAGTTCCGCGGCGTTTGCAAAATTAATATTGATCGGGATCAGCGCAGATGAATCCACTTCCATCTGTCCGGAAATCCTGCTCAACAGGTCTGCATGAAACCCATACACTTCCGTCAGCTGGCCCAGAGCGTAAAAACCTCCTAATAACGTTCTGTATTTGACAATTCGCTCCGATAAAACGGGACCTATTCCGTA
>CAZOYZ010000033.1:2686-10592 GCA_964584045.1 uncultured Prolixibacteraceae bacterium
TGTTTAGCGCGGGCAGGCAATGCCAGACTGTCCAGGGTCATCGAGTCGATGGTGTTAGGATCAAAACGAAAAAGTGAGCCAACCCGTTGCCGCGCTTCCTGTCGTTTCAGTTCATCAAGCATTTCATTAAATCTTCCCCGGTCTGCTGCCACAGGTTTCTCAAAATAAAAAACAAGCCTGTCTGCGATCAGAAGAACAATCATCAGCACAATCAGGACGGTTAACCCGGTCCGTTCGCTTTTCGAAAATGAAAAATATTCCCGGATGATCTGCCTGAACCTCATCGCTGTAAATATTTGGATATAATGTACAGCTTTAAGGAGAAAATTCCAAATTCCAAAACCGAAATTAATTTCTGTCGATACAGTTCAGATTATCAAAAGCTTCTTTAAGACGTCCGATCACTGCTTCCTCGCCCTTGCGTAACCAGATACGCGGATCATAAAATTTTTTATTGGGTTTGTCAGATCCGCCGGGGTTTCCGATTTGTCCCTGAAGGTACGGACGGTTGGCAGCTTCGTAGGCACGAACGCCGTCCCAGTACGCCCATTGGGTATCCGTGTCGATGTTCATTTTCACGACACCATACGAGACAGCTTCCCGTATTTCCTCAACCGTGGAGCCGGAACCGCCATGAAAAACAAAATTTACCGGTTTTGGATCATTCAGATTGAATTTCGCGGTGATGTATTTCTGCGATGCATTAAGTATTTTCGGTGTCAACTTGACATTTCCCGGTTTATAAACACCATGAACATTCCCGAATGCAGCAGCTATTGTAAAATCAGGGCTTATTTTCAGCAGTTCTTCATACGCATAAGCCACCTCTTCCGGTTGGGTGTACAGCGTGGAATTGTCAACTCCGGTATGGTCAACCCCGTCCTCTTCCCCTCCGGTAACTCCCAGTTCGATCTCAAGGGTCATCCCGATCCTGCTCATGCGTTCCAGGTATCTCTTGCTGATCTCAATATTTTCTTCAAGTGGTTCTTCCGACAAATCGAGCATATGAGAAGAAAATAAGGGTTTACCTGTCTGGGCGAAATGTTTTTCCCCGGCTTCCAGCAACCCGTCAATCCACGGAAGCAGCTTTTTGGCAGCATGATCGGTATGGATAATTACCCGTACGCCATATAGTTCGGCCACGTGATGGATATAGGCAGCTCCGGCTATCGCACCCGCTATTGGAGCCTTCTGCCCTTCGAGCTTCAGACCTTTACCGCCATAAAACTGAGCACCGCCGTTTGAAAACTGGATAATGACCGGAGAATTGACAAGTTTTGCAGCTTCCAGCACCGCATTCACCGAACTCGAACTGACTACATTCACAGCCGGCATCGCAAATTGTCCTTCCTTCGCAATTTTAAACAGCAACTGTATATCCGTGCCACTAACAACGCCGCTTTTAATTTGATCTGAAATTTTTCCCATCTCCCTGCTTGTTTAAATTTTAATAATTGACTATCCAAGAACCTGGTAAGCCTTGAAAATGTTCACAACAGTGTGTTAAGCTTTTCTAAAATAAGAAACTCACTTCCCGATTTGTACCACCGGATTCTAATTTATTGCTAATATTGTGCTGGTTTTCTGAAGATCGCAGAAACAGCATTTTTCAGTTCTGATTAAAAACCAACATGATTAAGCATTTTTATCAACTAATTTTTAAATGATATGGCAGTTAGTTACAAAGAATTAGGGCTCGTTAACAGCAAAGAGCTCTTTAAGAAAGCTGTTGACGGAGGATATGCAATTCCCGCATATAACTTCAACAACATGGAACAGCTTCAGGCCATTCTTCAGGCTTGTGTCGAAACCAAATCTCCTGTCATTCTGCAGGTTTCCTCAGGTGCGCGTAAATATGCCAATGCTACTCTTTTAAGGAATATGGCCCGCGGTGCAGTCGAATATGTCAAAGAACTGGGATGTGAAATCCCAATCGTTCTTCACCTCGACCACGGCGACACCTTTGAGTTATGCAAAGACTGTATCGACAATGGATTTTCATCAGTCATGATTGACGGTTCCCATCATTCTTACGAAGAGAATGTTTCCCTGACAAAAAAGGTGGTTGAGTATGCCCATGCCCATGATGTGACGGTGGAAGGAGAACTTGGCGTCCTTGCAGGCATCGAAGACGACGTGGTGGCCGAGAAATCGCATTATACGCGTCCTGAAGAAGTTGAGGACTTTGTGAATAAAACAGGTGTGGATTCCCTGGCCATCTCCATCGGTACTTCACACGGAGCCAATAAATTCACTCCCGAACAGTGTACCAGGAATGAAGACGGGGTACTGATCCCGCCAATGCTCCGTTTTGACATCCTTGAAGAAGTTGAAAAAAGGATACCCGGATTTCCCATTGTCCTTCACGGATCATCATCTGTTCCTCAGAAGTATATCAAAATGATCAATGAAACCGGTGGCAAACTGAAAGATGCCGTTGGTATTCCTGAAGAATGGCTGCGCCGCGCTGCCGGGTCAGCCGTATGCAAGATCAACATTGATTCGGATGGCCGGCTGGCAATGACTGCTGCTGTCCGCAAAGTATTTGTCGAAAAACCCGGGGAATTTGACCCAAGAAAATATCTCGGCCCTGCCCGGGACGAGCTGAAGGAACTTTACAAGCATAAAAATGTGAATGTTCTGGGTTCAGCAGGAAAGGCTTAAATTTTTCTCATATTCAAAAAGACATAAGGATGGCTGCGAAGCCATCCTTTTTTTTGCGCAGGACACCCCGGAGGATGGAGACCAGAAGAGCGGCAAGGCGGAACCTTCATCCTGTTTCTCTGAAACCTTGAGACCTTTTCCGGTCTTCGTCAGAAGGGGTAACCGATTGCAAATGAAAGGTTAAAATGGTCGGCGTTAAGGGGATAATTACCGATAATCAGGCGTCTGCCAGGTTCAAGTGAAGGGTCGCGAAGCTTCATGCCAAGATCCAGCCTGAAAATAAAATAGTTAAAATTAAAACGTAACCCGGTTCCGGTGCCAACGGCAATCTCTTTATAAAAGCTGTCAAATTTAAACAAGGCGCCTTCACGGTTATCATTCTTATTAATGGCCCAGATATTGCCGGCATCCAGGAAAAAAGCCCCTTCCACACTGCCTAGTAGCCTGAACCTGTACTCCAGGTTCCCTTCCAGTTTGATATCGCCCGACTGGTTAGGATAGGCATCTTCCGATTCTCTATAGGTATAGGTACCAGGTCCCAGGGTTCGTACCTGCCATGCCCGGATACCGTTGGCCCCGCCGGTAAAATATTTTTTTTCGAACGGGAGGACATCGAAGTTTCCATAGGGCACGCCCACGCCAAAAAACAACCGTCCTACGATCGAATTATATTTGTCGAGCATGTGCCCATACCGGTATTCAAAATCGGTCTTCAGGTATTGAGCAAAACGGGTGTTAAAGATCTGGTGATAGCTCACGAGGTTATTGGTGACGGTATCAAGCTCCGTTTTCTTCTCCCTGCCTGTAAGACCGGCCAAAGCCGCCGCCAGGTTGCCTGCCGATTCGAACGACCATTTAAAATAACGGTAATTCCCGCTCCGGTTAATATTTTGTGTATTATCAACCCGGGTGTAGTTTAGTGCAGAGATCAAATGATCGGTATAACTGCTCTTGATGTAAAGATCCTTTATGGAGTTGATGAACTCCTCATCAAACTCGTACAGATTCACGTAATTAAAATCGACCAGGTTGAGATAATGGGTGCGAAAAAGTTTACTTTTCCAGGTATAACCAAATCGGAAATTGGTAATCGTCCGCGTGTAATCAGGTCTTCTCTGGTAATTGTATCCCAAAGTGAAACTTGTTTGAGGAACCTGAAATGTAAAAAAATTCTTTCCGCGCAGCGGACTTAAGAACTTGGGCAACGTGAGCGATCCCTCAATCCCGTATTCGCGTGTATTAAAATTGCCGCTGCTGCTCGCGTTCGCCACCGTTTGCTGACGTTCAAAAGCTCCCTTCAGCGTGACGTTGAGGATCTCGGCTCCCTGGAACAGGTTTCGGTGCTGATAATTCAGGTTACCTGCAACTCCAAGATTACCGGACGAGTTGGTGCCTTCCACGTCGGCCGAGAACCCCTGCCGGGGCAGCGGTGACAACTGAAACCTGCTGTCCAGTACACCGATGGAATCATTGCCCAGAGAATCGATCACATTGAAATTCAGGTTCACCATCCTGAACTGCCTGATCTGATTCAACGAACGGTATGTCTTTTCAATATTCCGCAAAGAGTAAAAACGTCCGTCCCTGATCCTGTTCAAGTCGTCCAGCAAACGAGGCTTGTATCTCAGCTTGTCATGGTACGTGATGACATAAGGTGGCATTACCAGCGTATCAGACGGTTCCGGCTTTGTGTTCTGCGACAACTGTGGCGGATTGAAATCGGTATGAATATGATACTGACGGACAATAAACCGTTTATGAGGTTTCAGAGGGCCACCCTTTCTACCGGGATCTGCATCCGAAATCGCCACCGTAAGATCAACCTGCCTGTCGCCCGGAGTAGAGTCAGCCAAAAACTGGATATAATCGGACGAAAACCCGTAATATCCGCGGTTCTGCATCATAGTCACCAGCCGCTCACGCTCGGCATTTAACAGGTCCACATCAAACAGGTCATTTTTCCCGACCAACTGCCTTTCCATGCCCCTCAGCAACAATGGCCTGATTTTCTCATCCTCGGTTTGATATGTGTAATTTCTTATTCTCCAGGGCTTTCCGGTATGAATATTGTAAACAAGATCGACTTTGGGTTTTCTGGGGTGATCAATAAGGGTATCGGTGACGACCGCATCATAATAGCCTTTGTTCTGGAGGTAGAGGGTCAGCTGTTCCCTGGATCTGGCCGTCTGGGACTCCTGGTAAATAACCGGCTCCTCGCCGATCCGTTTAAACCAGTCATTCTCTTTTTTCTTTGATGACAGGTTGTACATCGCCATGTGAAACTTAATAAATCCAAGAATCTTCAGGTTTTCCTTCTGCCGTACCTGTCCTCTGACGTCTTCTTTGCTGACCTGTTTATTGTCAATATGAATATCCACATCATTCAGCAGCTTTTTCCCTTCCGGGATAAACTTCGTGGAAGAGCAAGAAACCAGCAACGACAATACAACCAGTATTAACGTCAACCGAATATCGTTTTCCCCTGATCCTATTCGCATAAACAGATACTTTTAACCCGCAAAAATAAACACTCTCTGCAGCAAACAAATCATTGAAGCTTTTTTATTTTTACAATTTATTTACTTGAACTGCGCATGCTGAGTAAAAATAAAATAAAATTCATCCATTCTTTAGCCAGAAAAAAAATCCGTGATCAGGAAAAGTCTTTTTTGGTGGAGGGTGATAAGATGGTAATGGAAGCCATCCGGTCTGATCGTGAAGTCGAATTAATCTGTGCCACCGAAGATTTCCTGACATCGAACCGGATATCCGTAAGTGCTGCCCGTGAAGTCGTTCCCGTGAGCCGTGAAGAACTACACAAAGCAAGCCTTCTCCAGTCGCCCCAACATGCGCTGGCAATCGTTAAAATGAATCAAAACCAATTCCGCCCTCCATTGGTATTCAGTGCGCTTTCGCTTGCTCTTGATCGTATCCAGGACCCGGGGAACATGGGAATGATCATCCGGGTAGCCGATTGGTTTGGGATTGGGCAGTTACTTTGTTCGCCTGATACGGCTGATTGTTATAACCCGAAGGTTATCCAGGCAAGTATGGGAGCGATCTTCCGTGCAGAAGTCCACTACCTTGATCTGGGTGAAGTCCTGAAAAAATCGGCCGAAGCAGGAGTACCGGTTTTTGGGACCTTCCTCAGTGGCCAAAACCTGTACACGCATCAGCTGAGTCACCAGGGGATCCTCGTGATGGGGAATGAAGGAAACGGCATCTCTCCGGAAGTGGAAAAATTTGTTACACAAAAACTATTTATACCGTCTTTCCCGGAAGGGCAAAAAAGATCGGAATCTTTAAATGTGGCCGCAGCAACAGCCATCTGCTGTGCCGAGTTTCGCCGTCGTCAAATCATTAATTAATCGAGTCGCTTTGAAAAAATTGTTCAAATTTCTTCCTCATCTCTTCGTGCATAGCCTATACCTGTAAGCTGTTCGTTTAGAAGTACAATACGATACACCCATGGTTCAAGCTCACAACCCGCCGCTATTTTACGAGCTTCTTGTATTTGATCCGTGTAGGTCCTTCGTCTCCAAGTCTTTTTCTTTTGTTTTCCTCGTATTCGGAGTAGCTTCCTTCAAAGAAATAAACTTTCGATTCTCCTTCAAAAGCCAGAATATGCGTGGCAATACGGTCTAGAAACCACCTGTCGTGCGAGATCACGACCGCACATCCGGCAAAGTCGGTCAGCCCTTCTTCCAGTGCCCGCAATGTATTCACATCGATATCGTTGGTAGGCTCATCGAGCAGAAGCACATTTCCTTCTTCCTTCAGTGCCATAGCCAGGTGAAGCCGGTTACGTTCGCCTCCTGAAAGAATGCCGCATTTTTTCTCCTGGTCAGATCCGCTGAAATTAAACCGTGAAACATACGCACGTGCATTGACCTGCCTGCCGCCCATTGGTATCAGGTCGTTTCCTCCCGAAATAACTTCATAAACAGTTTTATTGGGATCGATCGCCGCATGCGACTGGTCTACATACGCCAGCTTCACGGTTTCTCCGACCTCAAAATTCCCTTTATCCGGGTTAAGCTGTTTCATGATCAGTCTGAAGAGAGTGGTTTTCCCTGCCCCGTTTGGTCCGATCACTCCCACAATTCCGTTTGGCGGGAGCGTGAAATTCAGATCCTCGAAGAGCAGGCGATCTCCAAAAGCTTTGGCCACATCGTGAGCTTCGATCACTTTATCGCCTAAACGGGGCCCGTTGGGAATAAATATCTCCAATTTTTCTTCTTTTTGTTTGACATCCTCATTGATGAGTTGATCATACGCATTTAGACGCGCCTTTGCTTTCGCATGACGGGCTTTGGGGGCCATCCTGATCCACTCGAGTTCCCGCTGGAGGGTTCTGCTTCGTTTCGATTGTTGCTTTTCCTCCTGGGCCAGCCGTTGTGTTTTTTGCTCCAGCCATGATGAATAATTTCCCTTCCACGGAATACCTTCTCCCCTGTCCAATTCAAGGATCCAACCCGCCACGTTGTCGAGGAAATAACGGTCATGGGTAATACAGATTACGGTCCCCGGGTATTGCTGAAGATGCATTTCGAGCCATTGCACCGATTCTGCATCCAAATGATTGGTAGGTTCGTCGAGCAAAAGCACATCAGGCTGTCTCAGTAATAAACGGCAAAGGGCCACCCGGCGTTGTTCGCCTCCCGAAAGTGAAGAGACAGGCTGATCTTCGGGAGGACATCGAAGTGCGTCCATGGCACGTTCCAGTTTCGTATCCAGGTTCCAGGCGTCATACTGATCGATCTTCTCCTGCAGCCGGGCCTGTTCAGCCATCAGCGCATCCATTTTACCGGGATCCTCCAGCACATCGGGATCACTAAAACGCAAATTCACCTGTTCATAAGCCTTCAGTACATCGACGACCTCCTGAACCCCCTCCTCCACGATTTCACGAACCGTTTTGGACGGATCGAGATGAGGTTCCTGTTCCAGATAACCCACCTGATAACCCGGAGAAAAAACAACTTCTCCCTGATAAGATTTCTCGAGGCCTGCAATTATTTTCAAAAGCGTGGATTTCCCTGATCCGTTTAAACCGATGATCCCGATCTTCGCACCCAGAAAAAACGAAAGTGAAATATCCTTTAAGACCTGTTTTTGCGGCGGATAGGTTTTACTTACCCGGTACATGGAAAAGATGATCTTTTTATCGTCCGACATATTCTAAAGTATTAATGGTTCTGAAATCAAAAATAGTGATCAGGAACATTCAAAAATAAGAATC
>CAZOYZ010000033.1:10692-12303 GCA_964584045.1 uncultured Prolixibacteraceae bacterium
TCTCATTAAAATCGACAAGCTCGATCAAACACGTGTCAGCACTGTCGCCCGGACGGGTACCGGTTTTAAGGATCCGGGTATATCCTCCCGGACGCTCTCCAACCTTTTCTGCCACATCCCTGAATAATTCAGAAACGGCGGTTTTACTTTTCAGGTAACTGAAAACCACCCTGCGAGAGTGGGTCGTATCATTTTTTGCTTTTGTAATAAGCGGCTCAACATATACTTTCAACGCTTTCGCCTTCGCCACGGTGGTATTAATTCTTTTATGAATGATCAAAGAATTAGCCATATTCGCTAACAAAGCTTTACGATGAGCACTTGTTTTGCCAAGATGGTTGATTTTTTTATTATGTCTCATTGGTACCTATTCCTTGTCTAATTTATATTTACTAATATCCATCCCGAAAGTCAGACTCATGGTATTCAACAGGTCATCCAGCTCAGTCAGCGATTTTTTACCGAAGTTTCTAAACTTAAGTAAATCGTTACGATTGTAGGTAACCAGTTCTCCTAAGGTTTCCACATCGGCAGCTTTCAGACAGTTGAGTGCCCGGACAGAAAGATCCATGTCCACCAGTTTTGTTTTAAGTAACTGGCGCATGTGCAGCACCTCCTCATCAAACTCTTCATTCGCAAATTTCTCATCCGAGTCGATCGTAATCTTTTCATCCGAAAAGAGCATGAAGTGATAGATCAGGATCTTTGCAGCCTCTTTCAATGCATCTTTGGGAAAGATCGAACCATCGGTAACAATCTCGATGATGAGCTTTTCATAGTCAGTTTTCTGCTCAACCCGATAATTCTCTACCGTATATTTGACATTTCGGATCGGAGTAAAAATCGAATCAATGGGGATTAATCCAAACTCAGCATCTACCGGCCTGTTTTCAGCGCTGGAGATATAGCCGCGTCCTTTGTTAATGGAAATCTCCATTTGCAACTTAACATCAGCTTCCATGCGGCAAATAACCAGCTCAGGATTCAATACCCGGAACCCGGTCATAAATTTATTGATGTCGCCGGCGGTAAACTTCTCCTGCCCGGTAAGCGTGACAGAAACTTTTTCGCTGTCAAAATCTTCGACTTCACGCTTAAATCTGATCTGCTTCAGGTTCAGGATAATTTCGGTGATATCCTCCATCACTCCTTTAATTGTCGCAAATTCATGATCTACGCCTTCTATTTTAACAGTTGTAATTGCAAAACCTTCCAAAGATGATAACAGGATACGGCGCAGTGCATTACCAATGGTAATACCATAACCAGGCTCCAGCGGACGAAATTCGAATTTACCGGACTTGTCGTTGGATTCCACCATTATTACTTTGTCAGGTTTTTGGAACGCTAATATTGCCATAATAGTACTGAGTATTTTTATTATTTCGAATACAACTCAACAATCAGTTGCTCTTTAATGTTTTCGGGAATTTCCTCCCGTTCGGGGCGATTGAGGAATTTTCCCGCCATTTCCGTATTATCCCATTCCAGCCAGGCATATCTGCTGTAGCGACGGGAAGCGAGGGCTCCGGTAATCACTTCAAGCGACTTTGACTTTTCCCGAACACCGATCACATCACCCGGCCGAACCTGGTAGGAAGGAATATTTAC
>CAZOYZ010000033.1:12403-20110 GCA_964584045.1 uncultured Prolixibacteraceae bacterium
AAACCAGGGGGATAATTCTTCTTTTCCAGTACTTTATCAGGTCCGAAAATAGGTTCACCGAATTTCCGGGCGATCTTTGATTTTGGTCCGATATATCTTGCCATTACTCTACCAATTTATAATTAAACACGTCTTCTTTTTGCCGGACGGCAACCGTTATGCGGCAGCGGGGTGACATCAACGATTTCACTGACCTGAATGCCTGCACTGTTAATGGCCCGGATAGCTGATTCACGTCCGTTACCGGGACCTTTCACGAAGACCTTCACTTTCCTGAGTCCAAGATCATAGGCAGTTTTAGCACACTCTTCGGCTGCCACCTGAGCTGCGTACGGCGTATTCTTTTTCGATCCTCTGAATCCTTTCTTCCCGGCCGACGACCAGGAAATCACTTCTCCGTTATTATTAGCCAGCGAAATGATGATGTTATTAAATGAGGAATGAACGTGTGCCTGTCCCGTAGCCTCGACAACAACAACCCTCTTTTTTGTAGTTCCAGTTTTTTTTGCCATAACTTACTTCTCAATTATTTAGTGGCTTTTTTCTTATTCGCTACAGTTTTCTTCCTTCCCTTTCTTGTACGGGCATTATTTTTAGTACTTTGTCCGCGAACCGGAAGCCCCAGGCGGTGGCGAATGCCACGGTAGCAGCCAATATCCATTAACCGCTTAATATTCAATTGGGTTTCTGAGCGAAGTTCACCTTCAACCTTAAAGTTCTCACTGATCACTTTACGAATAGCACCAAACTGTTCGTCATTCCAATCCTGTACTTTTGTATCGAAATCCACGCCAGCCTGGGAGAGGATAAACCTTGCACGGCTCCGGCCAATACCGAAGACGTAGGTTAAAGCCACTTCCCCTCTTTTATGATTAGGAATATCAACTCCGACAATACGAGCCATAAGAAAAATTTTTACAAAGTTAATTAATTATCCTTGACGCTGTTTGAACTTGGGATTCTTTTTGTTGATCACGTACAAACGGCCTTTTCTGCGTACGATCTTGCATTCGGCACTGCGTTTTTTAATGGATACTCTTACTTTCATGATCGCTATATTTTTTAATTTTTATATCTAAAAGTAATCCTTCCTTTGGTGAGGTCGTAGGGAGACATTTCCACCTTGACCTTATCGCCGGGAAGAATTTTGATATAATGCATACGCATTTTACCAGAGATGTGTGCCGTTATCACATGACCGTTTTCAAGTTCGATCCTGAACATCGCATTTGATAAGGCTTCAATAATTGTTCCGTCTTGTTCTATCGAAGGCTGTTTCGCCATAAATTTATATCTTTTTAAATTTTAACCGGGCAGGTTCATCAACCCGGAAGAATGCTCCAAAAAGATTTGATCAATACATTGCTGCTCCGGTGCCGGAACGCCCTTTAATTCGCCCCGATTTCATCAATCCGTCGTAATGGCGCATCAAAAGATGACTTTCTATCTGCTGAAGCGTATCCAGAACAACTCCAACAAGGATCAACAACGACGTTCCGCCGTAAAAATAGGCAAATTGGGTATTGATTCCCGCCATCATGGCAAATGCCGGCAGAATCGTCACAATTCCGAGAAAAATAGAGCCCGGAAGTGTAATCCTCGACATGACTGTATCCAGGAATTCGACGGTCTTTTTACCAGGTTTGATCCCGGGGATAAAGCCTCCGTTCTTTTTCATGTCTTCTGCCATCTGGACGGGGTTCACAGTAATTGCCGTGTAAAAATAGGTAAACACGACCACCAGCAGGAATTGCAGGAAGTTATACCAAAACCCGGTATGATTGGACATTGCAGCTGCAAATCCGCTCATCCGTTCTGAATTGGCAAACCCGGCAATTGTAAGTGGAACAAACATAATCGCCTGCGCGAAAATAATCGGCATGACGCCGGCAGCATTGACCTTTAACGGGATATACTGACGTACGCCGCCATACTGTTTGTTCCCCACGATGCGTTTGGCATACTGTACCGGAATCCGGCGTGTGCCCTGTACCAGCAGGATACTACCCATAAATACAACGAACAGAACGACAAACTCGATGAGGAACATGACCAAACCTCCTCCTTGCTGTTCCAAACGGGAAACAAATTCCGCAAAAACAGAAAAAGGAAGACGGGCAATGATCCCGATCATGATGATCAGGGAAATTCCGTTCCCTATTCCCCGGTCGGTGATCCGTTCACCCAGCCACATAATAAACATCGAACCGGCAGTCAGGATAATCGTTGACGAGATCTTGAACATCCAGCCGCTGACTGCAAAAGCTTCAGCAGGAAGCTGATAAGTCAGGTTGGCCAGGTATGCCGGTGCCTGGAAAAGCAGAATGACCACAGTCAGATAACGGGTGATCTGGTTGATCTTTCTTCTTCCTGATTCCCCCTCCTTCTGCAAACGCTGAAAATACGGAACGGCTATTCCCATCAGTTGAATAACGATGGAGGCAGAAATGTAAGGCATAATTCCCAAAGCAAATACAGACGCATTTGAAAAAGCTCCCCCGGAAAACATATCCAGTAACCCCAGCAACCCATCTGAGGTCTGTTCCTTTAATTGCCCAAGTTGAGCCGGGTCAATCCCGGGTAAAGCAACAAAAGATCCCAAACGATAAATCAGAAGGAAAAACAATGTGATTCCCAACCGGGTTCGCAGGTCTTCGATCTTATAAATATTCTTTAGGGTGTCGATCAGTTTTTTCATTAGCTTTAAACGATTTCGGTGGTTCCTTCGAGTTTTTCAATTGCCTCCTTTGCGCTTTTCGAGAAGGCATGCGCTTTCACATCAAGCTTCAAGGTCAGCGTACCATTCGCCAGAATTTTTATCCGGTCATTTTTGGAAACCAACCCTGCGTCAATCATCGTTTTCACGTCGACGACAGACAGACCTTTCTTTTCTGCCACCTCCTGGATGGTACTTAAGTTGATTGCTTTATATTCAACCCGGTTGATATTTTTGAACCCGAATTTCGGAACCACACGTTGCAAAGGCATCTGGCCTCCTTCAAAGCCACGCGTACGGCTGTATCCTGATCTTGACTGGGCGCCTTTGTGTCCCCTCGTCGATGTACCACCGTGTCCGGAACCCTGGCCGCGGCCAATGCGTTTTTTCTTCTTAACGGATCCCGCAGCAGGTTTAAGATTACTTAAATCGATCATTTCCAAATAGTATTAGATTTCTTCAACTTTGACTAAATGTTTCACTTTTTCGACCATACCCCGGATCTGTGGGGTAGCCTCAAGTTCAACCGAGTAATTCATCTTTTTTATTCCAAGAGCTTCAATCGTTGCTTTTTGTCTTTTGCTTGAACCGATTTTGCTCTTAATCTGTGTTATTCTAATCTTAGCCATAGTCCCTATCCTTTAAATACTTTTTCCATTGAAATACCCCTGTGTTGGGCAACGGTATAGGCATCCCTCAGTTCAAGCAGCGCAGCCATGGTGGCTTTCACCAGGTTGTGCGGGTTCGATGAACCTTTCGATTTTGCCAGGATGTCATGGATGCCGACACTTTCCAGTACGGCACGCATAGCACCGCCGGCTTTCACTCCGGTTCCGTGAGATGCAGGTTTTAGGTACACGTTAGCCCCCCCGAATTTAGCGATCTGTTCATGAGGGATCGTTCCTTTGTATATGGGGATCTTTACCAGATTTTTTTTGGCTGCATCCACCCCTTTTGCAATAGCGGCAGTTACTTCACTGGCCTTACCCAGGCCCCATCCTACGATCCCGTCTTCATTTCCAACGACAACAATGGCGGAGAAACTGAATGTCCGGCCGCCCTTAGTTACTTTGGTTACGCGGTTAATGGCCACTAACCGGTCCTTCAGTTCAATATCTGCTGTTTTGACTTTCTTGATATTTCCTGCCATAATCGTTAAAATTTAAGGCCACCTTCACGGGCAGCATCAGCTAATTGTTTAACTCTACCGTGGTACAAGTAACCATTGCGGTCAAAAACAACACTCATAATCCCGGCAGTCTTTGCTTTTTCTGCCAATGCTTTTCCCACCAGCGCAGCCTGTTGTGTTTTATTCACCCCGGCAGCAGCGGCACTGATTTCTTTATCCAATGAAGAAACCGCAAGCAACGTGGCCCCGTTCCGGTCATTCACCAGCTGGGCATAGATCTGCTTGTTGCTCCTGAAAACGCTCAGACGAGGTTTTTCAGCAGTTCCGGAAACGATTTTCCGGATTCTCATTTTAATCCTGTATCTTCTTTCTTGTTTTGTTAAAGCCATGGTTTCCAATTTTACTATTTAGCACCTGCTGATTTACCGGCTTTGCGACGCAAAACTTCACCAACAAACTTCACACCTTTACCCTTGTAGGGTTCCGGAGCACGGAACGAACGGATTTTTGCGGCAACCTGTCCGATGAGCTGCTTATCGCAGCTTTTCAGGGTGATCACCGGATTACTCCGCTTGTCAGTAACCGCCTCAACCTTCACTTCCTGGGGTACTTCCAGAAAAATGTGGTGTGAATAACCCAATACAAGATCAAGAAGTTGTCCCTGGCTTTCAGCACGGTATCCCACGCCAACCAGTTCCATTTTCTTCTCGTATCCCTGCGAAACACCAATCACCATATTATTGATCAGGGACCGGTATAATCCGTGAAGGGCGCGGTGCCTTTTCTGATCGGTGGGACGCTTCACAATAACCTGACCGCCTTCAACCGCGATTTCGATGTCCGGGTTTACCGGCTGTTTCAGTTCACCGAGTTTTCCTTTTACCACGACGGTGTTATCCTGGGCTACGTTGACGGTGACCCCGGCAGGAATTTCAATTGGTAATTTACCTATCCTTGACATGATCCTTCCTCCTTCATTAATAAACGTAACATATCACTTCACCGCCAATGCCGAAATTCTGTGCTTCCTTGTCGGTCATTACCCCTCTGGAAGTAGACAAGATAGCGACTCCCAGGCCGTTTAAGACACGGGGAATACTGTCACTGTCACAGTACTTTCTCAGTCCCGGTTTGCTTACCCTGGTAATGGCCCGGATAGCGGGGGTCTTGGTTTCAGGATGATATTTCAGGGCTATCTTGATGTTTCCCTGGTAATTCACATCATCTTCAAATTTATAGTTCAGGATGTAACCCTTGTCCTTCAGGATCTTGGTGATTTCCTTTTTAATATTTGACGCAGGGATATCCACCACACGGTGTTTTGCTTTTTGCGCGTTTCTGATACGCGTAAGATAATCTGCGATCGGATCTGTAATTTTACTCATTACTTTTGTTTTTGAAAATTACCAACTAGCCTTTTTAATTCCCGGAATTAATCCTTGCGACGCCATCTCACGGAAATTAATCCTGCTGATGCCAAACTGACGAAGATAACCTTTAGGACGTCCCGTCAGCTTACAACGATTATGCAAACGTACCCTGGAAGAATTCCTGGGTAACTTTTGTAAACCAAAGTAATCACCTTCTGCTTTAAGTCTGGCCCTTTTTTCTGCATATTTTGCAACAAGTGCCGCCCTTTTTACTTCACGGGCTTTCATTGACTCTTTTGCCATAACTTATTTCTTTTTCGCGTTTTTAAAAGGTAAACCCAATTCTCTCAACAAGGCATAACCTTCTTCATCTGTTTCTGCAGAAGTCACAAAAGTAATGTTCATACCGTTAATGCGGTTAACCTTATCAATATTGATCTCAGGAAAAATAATCTGTTCAGGAACACCTAACGTGTAATTACCCTGTCCGTCCAGTTTGCTTTCAATACCTTTAAAATCGCGGATGCGGGGCAACGAAATATTGATCAGGCGCTCAAGGAACTCATACATTCTTTCCCTTCTGAGCGTGACCCGGACTCCGATAGGCATCTTCCTTCTCAACTTAAAATTTGAAATGTCCTTTTTTGATTTGGTCTGGACTGCCTTTTGTCCGACGATCATGGTCATCTCTTCAGTAGCGACCTCAATGATCTTTTTGTCGGCAATGGCAGCGCCAACACCCTGATTCAGGACGATTTTATTCAATCTCGGAACCTGCATCACTGACTTATAATCAAATTCCTTAATCAATGCAGGAATGACTTCTTCCGAATATTTCTTCTTAAGTGTTGGTGTATAAGCCATTACTTAATCTCCTCTCCAGATTTTTTTGAATAACGTACTAATTTACCGTCTTTCCCGGGTCTCCTCCCAACGCGGGTTTTGCTTCCGGTTTTTGGATCGAAAAGCATTAAATTGGAGACATGGATCGGCGCTTCCTTTTCAACAATACCACCCTGCGGATTCGCCGCGTTCGGTTTGGTATGTTTTTTTATCATATTCACGCCCTCCACGATTGCTCTGTCTTTGTCCCGGTTGACTTCCAATACTTTACCTTGCCGGTTCTTGTCGTCCCCGGCAATCACGATCACTGTGTCGCCCTTCTTGATATGTAATTTTTTCTGCATCACTTTACCATTTATGCATTAAAGTACTTCTGGAGCAAGTGAAATGATCTTCATATTCTGATCACGCAATTCCCTTGCTACAGGTCCGAAAATACGGGTACCGCGCATTTCACCGGCATTGTTCAGTAATACCACGGCATTGTCGTCGAAACGGATATAGGTACCATCGGGACGACGGACCTCCTTTTTGGTTCTGACCACAATGGCCTTTGACACAGTTCCTTTTTTCATCTCACTGCTTGGGATAGCACTTTTAACTGTGACTACCACGATATCGCCCAACGTAGCATAACGTTTACGGGTTCCGCCTAATACCCGGATGCAAAGTACTTCCTTTGCCCCGCTGTTATCGGCTACTGTACATCTTGATTCCTGTTGTATCATGATTACTTCGCTCTTTCAATAATTTCAACGAATCTCCACCGTTTGTTTTTACTTAAAGGACGCGTTTCCATAATCCTTACCGTGTCGCCAACGTTGCAGGTCTTTTGTTCATCATGAACGTAAAACCGGGTGGTCTTATTCACGAACTTTCCGTAAATGGGGTGTTTTTCCTTCAGTTTAACAGCCACCACGATGGTTTTATCCATTTTATCGCTGACCACGATCCCGATACGTTCTTTTCTCAGATTCCTTGTTTCCATTACCTCTCTGAATTAATTCTGATTATGATTGATTTCCCGTTGACGTACGATGGTTTTCAGCCGGGCAATATTCCTGCGGGCAACCTTGATCTTCATAGGGTTGTCGAGCGGAGAAACAGCATGATTCATATTCAGACGGACCAGGGTATCCTTTTCAAACTGAATTCTTTCCAGAATTTCCTTGTCTGATAACTCTCTAATTTCAGAAGTTTTCATTCTCAATCTTCGTTTTCAGATTCAACAAAATCACGTCTGACCACAAACTTTGTCGTGACCGGTAGTTTCTGTGCAGCCAGGCGAAGGGCTTCCTTTGCCAGTTCAAAAGGCACGCCCTCGGCCTCGATCAAAATGCGGCCTGGAGTTACCGGTGCAACAAATCCTTCAGGAGCTCCCTTCCCTTTACCCATACGCACTTCGGCAGGCTTTTTGGTAATAGGTTTATCGGGGAAAACACGGATCCAAATCTGACCCTGGCGTTGCATATGCCTGGTCACAGCCACACGGGCTGCCTCAATCTGGCGACCGGTGAGCCATGCAGACTCCAACGTTTTTATACCGAAAGAGCCGAATGCAAGCTGATTACCCCGTTGGGCATCGCCTTTCATCCGTCCTTTCTGGACTCTTCTAAATTTTGTTCTTTTTGGTTGTAACATCCTTTTTC
>CAZOYZ010000034.1:0-5350 GCA_964584045.1 uncultured Prolixibacteraceae bacterium
GTCTGATCATATCGTCCGTCGGGAGAAAATAAATTGATGACGAGCAGCATATCCGGTGAATTCTTTACCGTGGTTACGCCAAGCCGTCTTACTTCTTCCGGCAAACGCGGCTCGGCAATGCTCACCCTGTTTTGCACCAACACCTGGGCTTCATCCAGATCAGTCCCCAATTCAAAGGTGATGGTCAGTGACATGACCCCGTCGGCGGTGGACTGTGAAAACATATACAACATATTCTCAACTCCGTTGATCTCCTGCTCCAGCGGAGTTGCAACGGTTTTCGAAATGGTCTCGGCGCTCGCACCCGGATAGGTTGCAGTCACGACAACGGTTGGGGGTGCAACTTCAGGATACTGGGCTATCGGCAGGGAAAAATACGCCAATGTGCCCAAAATAACGATCACAATCGACAGGACCGCAGCCAAAATCGGCCGGTCTATAAAAATATGGCTAAACTTCATTTTTTGTTTCTGTTTTATGTTTCTGTGTTTCTGAAACAACTCCTGTAAAGGCGGGTTTTTAACACGTTGTGAATTATTCCCGCACAAGCGGGAGTCTCATTCACAAACCCCTTTCTCTTTTATTCCGTCTCCCTTTTGGCAGTGAGCCCGTCATTCATGGTAAGCGCCCTTGTTTCAGGTTCTACTTCCATCTCAGGTCTGATTTTCTGAATATTCCCGATAATGACACGATCCCGGGCCTCCAGCCCGCTCCTGATAATACGGTATTTATTGTTATAAAGCGGCCCCAGTACTACGCTTCGCATCTCCACCTTGTTGCTGTCGGACAACACAAAGACCACTTTCCGGGACTGATCGGTTCCAATTACTTCGTCGGGAACCATGATCGCCGGCTCCGGATTGTCACTGTAAACACGCGCCATCCCAAACATCCCCGATGCAATCAGAAAATCGGGATTGCTGACCAAGGCCCTTCCCCTGTAGGTTCCTGTACTCCGGTCTACTTCATTATCCATAAAATTCAGGCTTCCTTCATGCCGGAACTGCTCCTCATCCAGAAGTTTCACGGCCACATGGGCCGTCGGGCCGGAAGGAACACCGTTCTGCCGCGCATATTTCAGTAAAGAAGCTTCACTTCCCTCAAAATAAAAGTAAATCGGATCGAGCGAGACGATCGTGGTTAACAAGGTAGACTGGTCGCTGCCTCCGCTGACCAGGTTACCCGCGGTGACAAACTCCTCGCTGATCTTCCCCGATATCGGCGCCTTTACCCGGGTAAACTCCATATTCAGCCTGGCTTCGGCAACATCGGCGTCTGCCGCTTCCTCCCGGGCAACAGCTACATGAAGTGCCTGCTCGCGCTGATCATACTCTTCCCTGGAAATGGCTCTCGAATCTTTCAACGCCTTTACCCTGTCAAAGGCGTTTTCGGCCTGCCTTTTTTCGGCTTTGGCCTGTTCAAGCCGGGCTTCAGCCTGTTCAAGGGTGATCTTGTACGGCCGCTGATCAATGATAAAGAGTACTTGTCCTTTCTTAACCAGCTCACCGTCATGAAACATGATCTTTTCGACATATCCGCCTACACGGGCCCTCACTTCAACCCTGTCAACAGCCCTGAATCGTCCGCTGTATTCTTCCCACTCGGTAACAGCTTGGTATAATGGTGTTGCAACAGGGACTTTCAGTTTCATCGGCGCGGGCGCCGTATCCCCCCGGCTGGTGCCACAACCGGACAAGTAAAAACCGGAAAAAATCGTGATTGCGGTAAACAGCAATCCTGCCAAAATCCTTTGCTTCTTCGTCTTCAGCAACTGCGCCTTGTTTTCGTGCGCTGCAAAACCTGAATTAGTCCGGCTTTGCAGTCGCTTCGTTCTCTTGATTGTTTTCATGTTTAATTTCAATTTAAGTTTTACACTATCCGAGTCGGTCAGCGCATGGAACCTGCCTCCAGACATGACGCTGTGTATGGTATTGTTTTCTGTTATTGTTTTCTGTCCGGACATATAATTTGGAAACAATAGATACATTTAAATGTTTCAATATTTTTAAAAAAAATTTTGGTCAATTGATTTTCCGGTCTGTTTTTTATTTGCCGCCTGATAAGCTGATTGTACCGGAAAAAGCTCCGCACACATACGTCAAATCATTAAAGAGGCTTATTGGGGAAGGCGTTTAAAGGTAATTTATGGAATTACGTGTAAATTTACGGAATCCATTTAAATATCGTGTGACTTAAGACAAATTTAATCAGTAATTAATGTCTTGTTAATTTACTGAGGAATGCCAGGTACTCGTTGAAAACCTCCTCGTTAATCTGATATTTCATATGTCTTCCTTCCTTCGTGTAACTGATCAGATCCGCCTCCATGAGCTGCTTAATGTGATGCGAAATGGAGGGCTGGGATAAGTTAATAAAGCCGCAAATATCGGAACACATCAGGTAACTGGATTTTCGTCTTATTTCAATCAGGATTTCCAACCTGCTGATATCAGCCAGAGCCTTTGAAATTTTTTTTACCTGTTTCAGATCCATGATCTATTTTGTTATATTGATACATGCGAATATATAAATATTTTTAAAATCTTTTACAGAACTCTTCTTTTAGCATCCCATGAAAGCAAAAATTTAACGTATCAGTTACCGGAAGATAGTTATTTGTTTTTGAAAAAGAAAAAAGTTTATAGATTTAACGTGTTGTTTACGCAACAGAGAAGATAAGTCGGGCGTCGGCTTTAAAATTAAACATTCTATTGAGATAAAAAATGCACCAGGAAAAGAAAAAATGGGTTATCGGGCAAGACTGGGCCTCGGTCGTGGCCGGTTTTATTATTTTTTTAGTTTTGGGTATCGGGTATAAAACGGCAGTGCCGTTGTTCGGGCCAAAATCAGGGTGGACCGATATCCTGTTACTTACGGAGAGTCTGTTTTCTTCCGCATTCGCCGTTCAAATTGGTGCGACCCTGTTATTATTCCTGATCGTATCGATGGCAGGAATAATTTTAAGCGGAGATTCCTTAAAGTCCTACCCCTTCGGATTTACCGTCATTTTTGTATTAGCCGTTATTGCTCAGATCCTGTCATCTTTTTCAGGATTTAAGAACATTGGGCTGGAGACGGTACTGTTCTCTTTGCTGTTAGGGCTTTTGACCGGTAATCTGTTCATTTTGCCTCCATGGTTAAGAGCCGGAGTACAGACTGAATTATTTGTGAAGATTGGTTTGGTTCTGCTTGGTGCGACGATCCTGTTTGGTGATATTTTATCCGCTGGTCTTCTGGGGTTGATCCAGGCATTGATCGTTGTGCTCGGAGTTTGGTATTTTGCATTCTGGGTTTCCAGGAAACTGAAGCTGGACGATGAATACGCCACCTTGCTGGCCAGTGCGGTATCGATCTGCGGTGTATCGGCAGCCATTGCCACAGCAGGGGCCATTAATGGTGATAAAAAGAAATTGTCGTTTGTCATTTCCCTGGTACTGATCGTAGCTATTCCCATGATGATCTTCATGCCGGTTATTGCCCGGTGGATCGGCCTTTCAGACGAAGTTACCGGAGCCTGGCTGGGAGGCACGATCGATACGACCGGGGCAGTTGTCGCTGCCGGCACCATTGCAGGGGACACCGGGCTCAAATACGCCACGATCATTAAATTTTCCCAAAACGTCCTGATCGGGTTGGCAGCGTTCGCCATATCGGTCTTTTGGGCTTACCGGAATAACCAGGGTGAACCTCATCAACGGGTGTCCCTGAACGTGATCTGGGAACGTTTTCCCAAGTTCGTTCTTGGGTTTATTGCAGCATCTCTGATTTTCTCCTTCCTGATAAATGCTGAAACTGCAAAAACGGCAGGGAATATGATCAAACCGATCAGCAGTTTTTGGTTCAACCTTGCTTTTATCAGTATCGGACTGGAAACCCGTTTTTCCGATCTGGCCAAATTTGAAAGTAAAAAACCTCTTTACAGCTTTTTAATTGCGCAAGGTTTTAATATCCTGTTTACGCTGGTTGTAGCTTATTTTTTGTTTTACGTGATTGGATCGAACGGATAGTGACCTCGTAAAGAAAAAGATCACCTTGATCCGCACTTGTGCTCCCGTGAGGATCCTGTAAAACCCGGTTTGACAACTATTAACTGTTTTGCGATGCTTATTCTGATCCTGTTGATTATTTTCTACCTTTCCTTCCCGGTACTGATCATTTACCTGACGCATATTTCAAGTGCAATCAAAAAGATCGGCGCGGTGATCCTGGCGTATGCTTTCGGCCTGATCCTCGGAAATACCGGAATTCTTCCTGTGCCTTCACCCATATTACGAAAAATACTCGAAGGAAGGACCAGTATGCCGTCAGATGACCTGCTCCCCTTTCTGAAGCAGGGAATGATCACTCAAACAGATTTTTTTGCCAATCAGGTAGCAAAAGTGCAGGATCTCCTGATCACCATTGTGATCCCCCTGGCCATTCCGCTTTTATTGTTCTCGATGGATATCCGCCGTTGGCTAAAATTCGTGAAAGAAGCGATGCTCTCCATGGTTTTAGGGGTCGTTTCCCTGATCCTGATCATCTTTGCCGGATATTTTTTATTTCGCGATGAGATCCCGGAGCTATGGAAGATTTCCGGTATGCTGGTCGGTATTTACACCGGAGGGACACCTAATCTGGCTGCAATTGGTACGGCGCTGAAGGTGGATCCCGATATTTTCATCTTAACTCATACCTATGAAATGGTTGCCGGCGCCATTTGCCTGATTTTCCTGCTGACAGCGGCACAACGGATCTTCAACTACTTTTTACCTCACTTTCGCGAGCCGGAACGCCCGCTTTCTCTAACAAAAGTGATAAAGGAAAGTGAAGGAACGGATAATTATGCGGGCATGTTAAGTAAGAAGGGGCTGACCGAGCTTTCAAAGGCACTGGGACTGACAGTATTGATCTTTGCCATGAGTGTAGTAGTAAGCCTCTTTGTTCCCAAACAGGAACAGGTGCTCACCGTGATCCTGACCATTACCACACTGGGCTTGCTGTTCAGCACCGTTAAACGGGTAAACCGGATCGAAAAGACCTTTCAGCTGGGAATGTATTTTGTCGTTGTATTTTCACTGGTCGTCGCAAGCATGGGAAATTTACGCGGCATGTTCAGCAGTGATTTTTTCAGTTTATTCATTCTGGTAACACTCACCATCTTCGGCGCAATCGTGATCCATGTGTCCCTGGCCTGGATCTTCAGAGTAGATACCGACACCACCATTATTACAATCACCGCACTGACTTATTCTCCCCCTTTTGTTCCGGTCGTCGCCGGTGCGCTGCGAAACAAGGACGTCATTATTTCCGGCCTTACCATTGGTATTTTAGGTTATGCGATGGGTAATTATCTGGGACTGTTTATCGC
>CAZOYZ010000034.1:5450-16768 GCA_964584045.1 uncultured Prolixibacteraceae bacterium
TCACAATTTGGCTTCCCTCCTTTTTTGATACAATCAAGGAAATTCCGGACATGCAGATCCAGTCCGTCGCCCTTCGCCTGCTGCACGGGCATCCCCTTATAGCCTTCTTTAGCGCCCGTACTTTTATCTTCCGCGATCACTTCCCAGCCTGACCGGTCAACCACCAGGGTTCCATATTCCCCGATGAAAACAACACCATGCCCGCGTTTACCATAGTTGGCACCGTAAATGCCAATGGTGTTGTCCCATACCAGGCTGAAATCGCCGAAATCATAAACCGCAGTCTGTGTGTCGGGTGTTTCCATAGCGTCATTGGGAAAAGCGTATTTGCCGCCAACCGCCATAATGGATTTTGGCACGTACTGATTCATCCCGAAAAGCGCAAAATCGAGCAAATGTACCCCCCAGTCGGTCATCACACCGCCTGCATAATCCCAGAACCAGCGAAACGTGGCGTGAAACCTGTTTTTATTGAACGGCCTTTTCGGAGCCGGCCCGAGCCACATGTCGTAGTCTACTCCTTCGGGAGCCTCTGTGTCCTCAACAACGGGAATCGATGTTTTCCAGCCTACGTACGACCACGAGCGGACCGTACGCACCCGTCCGATATTCCCCTCCTGAACATACTTCACCGCGTCGCGCCAATGCGGATGACTCCGCTGCCACTGGCCTACCTGCACCACATTCCCGTACCTTTTCTGAGCTGCAACCATCACATCACATTCTTCAATGGTCGAGCCAATCGGCTTTTCAACATAGACATTCTTCCCGGCCTCGGAGGCATACACCATAGGCAAACAATGCCAGTGATCCGGAGTCCCTATAATTACCGTATCGATATCCTTATTTTCGATCAACTGACGAAAATCGCCATACATCAAGGGTTTTTTCCCGGTCAGCTTTTCCACCTCATCCGCCCGGGGTTCAAGAACGCGTTTATCCACATCACAGAGCGCGATGCACTCCACATCTTCATTCTTTAAAAACGATTTCAGATCATTAAAACCCATTCCGCGGCAACCGATCAATCCCACATGAACTTTTTCATTGGGAGAACAACCGGCATTCATGATCGTTGGAATGGCGGCAATGCCCGCGGTAATCACCGCAGATTGCTTCAGAAAATTCCTTCTGTCTTTTTCTTTCATTGATGAGTTTTTTTGTTTAGTCATATGGAGAAGTAAAGATAGAAGAAATACACGGAACTGAAATAGGGTTACCACTATTTTAAAAGTTCCACATACCGTTATTCATAACCAGCCGTCTGATCAGAGTGACATACCCGAACACAAATACATTCACTATTTCTTATATTGACTGACCGGTCATTCTTAACAATTACTTAACATCGAAAAATTTTATTTCTCTTTTTAAGCCATTAACTTTAGCTGATCATTTACAAAAAAGAAGATGCCTAGAAGTACCGAACAATTGGAACAACTCAGAAAAGAAAAGAAAAAACTGATCATGGATGTTGCGTTGGAACTTTTTGCACATAGCGGATTCCATGCAACATCCATCAGTGCGATCTCAAAGAATGCCGGAATTTCCAAAGGACTTATCTATACTTATTTTAGCAGCAAGCAGGAGATCCTGAAGGAGATCACCGACATGGCCGTTGAAAAAATTTACGGAAACTTTGATTATAACCGGGATGGGATCTTAACCCGGGATGAATTCGTCTTCTTTATTCATGAGAGTTTTCGGCTCGTCAAAGAGAATATCATGTTCTGGCAGTTATATACGGCCCTGATGCTGCAACCCGGTATGATGGATCTGCTTGGGGACGAATACCGGAATGTAGAAGGTAAATCCAAACCGCTGGTGCAGATTTTGATCCGGTTTCTGGAAACTCAGGGCAGCCCGGATCCGCAGGGGGATCTCATGGTGATCTCGTCGATGATAAAAGGAGGTTTTTTCTATGCCATCACGGTTCCGGAGTTTTTCCCGCTTGATGTTCTCGAAGAGAAAATTGTGCATGCCTGTTTCCGTTTATTAAATAACAAGTAGCCCATGATAAAAATAAGTATCATGCTATTGATGCTCACGACCGCAGGATTGGTTCAGGGGCAAAACACGGATGTCAGGGAGATCGTCAGGCTGGCAGACGAAAAATTCCGCGGGGCGTCCAGCGAAGGAACAATGAGCATGACCATACAAAGGCCTTCCTGGTCACGCACCATCACGATGAAAAGCTGGTCGCTCGGAACGGATTATTCATTGATTTACGTTACTTTCCCGGCGAAGGAAAAAGGACAGGTCTTCCTGAAACGCAATAACGAAATGTGGAACTGGGTGCCCGGTATCGAACGCATGATCAGGATACCGCCGTCCATGATGATGCAGTCCTGGATGGGATCGGACTTTACCAATGATGATCTGGTGAAGGAATCCTCACTGGTAAAGGATTATGAGCATACACTGCTGGGAAAAGAACAGCTTGAAGGTTACAGCTGCTATAGGATAGCGCTGATCCCCCATGAAGATGCTGCCGTGGTATGGGGAAAGATCATCATGTGGATCACGGAAAAGGATTATCTTTGGCTGAAAGCCGAATACTACGACGAGGATGATGAACTGGTCAATACAGAGATCCTTTCCGACATCAAAAAGATGGACGACAGGATCATGCCGACCCGTCTCGAAATGATCCCTGCCGGGAAACCCGGGCAAAAAACCATCATGATCTTTGAGACCATCAGGTTCAATGTTGACCTTCATGAATCGTTCTTTTCCATCCAGAGCATGAAACGTGTAAGATGAGTAAGAATCCATCCATCAGCTATTCGGTCCTTCTAAGGCTGGCCTGGCGCAACTTGTGGCGTAACAGGCGTCGTACGCTCATCACAGTGGCTTCCATCTTTTTTGGCGTGTTGCTCAGTACATTTATGACGTCGATGCAGGAAGGCACCTATTCGAAGATGATCGATAACGTGGTGGGATTCTATTCCGGCTACATCCAGATCCACCACCCGGAATATTGGGAAAACAAGACCATTGATTATACCTTCACACCCGGCGACACCTTAAAACAGATACTGGAAAATGATCCGGCGATCCTTTCATTTATTCCCAGACTTGAATCTTTCGCCCTGTTGTCGTTTGGGAATAACACCAAAGGGGCTGCCCTGATCGGCATAGATCCGGAAAAAGAGAACCGGATGACAACACTTTCGAATTGGATTGAACAGGGAAGCTATCTGAAACCCGGAGACAATGGCATTATCCTGGCTGTCAATCTCGCTAAAAATCTGGGTGTATCGGTTAACGACACCCTGGTGCTGATCAGCCAGGGTTATCACGGTACCAGCGCTGCAGGGTTGTTCCCGGTGCGGGGGATCCTGAAGTTTCCCGCCCCTGCGATGAATAATCTGGGAGGATATATCGATATTCAGGCTGCGCAAAATTTTTTCTCGGTTCCCGGGAGATACACCTCTTTGGTTTTGATGGTCGATGACTATTCGAACGTGACTCAAACCAAAAACAGGCTTGTTCAAACCATCGGAGGCCATTATGAAGTGATGACCTGGGATGAAATGGATCCGCTCACAAAAAACATGATTGATGCCGACCGTTCCGGAGCTTATATTACCAAAGGGATTCTCTACGTGCTGATCGGATTCGGCATTTTTGGCACGGTGATCATGATGATCGCTGAGCGCAGGAAAGAAATGGGGATCATGATTGCGATCGGAATGCAAAAAAGTAAGCTTAGTGCCATTCTCTTCTGCGAAACAATTCTCATCGGCATGATAGGGGTCCTGTCTGGTTTTGTTGTCGGTTTTCCGTTCATTTGGTATCTTGTTTATCATCCGGTCCCGATCACGGGTGAAGCTGCAAAAGCCTATGAGCAACTGGGTTTTGAAGCAGCGATGTATTTCTCGGCCCAATGGATCGTGTTTGCAAGGCAGGTCCTCATTATTTTCATGATCTCGCTGATCGTTTATATTTACCCGATGGTAAAGACTTACAGGTTGAAATTAACCCGTGCACTTCATTCATGAAACATTTAAATGATTAACAGATGCTCATCGCCGTTGCCTGGAGAAATATATGGAGGAATAAGACCCGTAGTCTGGTGATCCTGATCGCCATCTGCCTTGGTCTGACCTCAGGCATTTTTTACATCGCCTTTTATAACGGAATGGTGGATCAGCGCATTGATGCAGCGATTCGCACCGAATCCTCTCACATTCAGGTACATCACAGAGAATACCTGAATAATCCCGATAAAAAGTTCGTCATTTCCAATGCGGATTCTGTTGCCGGCATTATCCGCTCGGTCGAAGGTATCGAAGCCGTAAGTAACCGGATCGTTGTCAGCACCATGATCCAGTCGCCCGCTACCGGCTCAGGTGTGAAAGTAACCGGTATTGTTCCTGAGGAAGAGAAGCAGGTCACAAACCTGTATACCAAACTCATTGAAGGTACGTGGTTTGAGAAGGGAAAAAGGAATCCGGTCGTGATCGGCAAGAAACTGGCGGATAAGCTGAAAGTGAAACTGAGGTCGAAAGTGGTGATTACTTTGCAGGACATGAACGGGAATATCACGGCAGGAGCTTTCAAAACAGAAGGGATCTTTGAAACCTCGAACACAGTTTATGACGAAAACTGCGTTTTCGTGAGGAAATCGGATCTGGCCGGGATCATGGCAATGAAAGAATCTGAATGTCATGAAATTGCAGTAATCCTGAGCCGCAACGATCTGCTGGAGGATGTAAATACCGAGATAAAAGACAAACTGGGAAACCTCGACGTAAAAACATGGCGCGAGGTCATGCCTGAGGTGAGCCTTGTTGAAAGCAGCTTTGGTATCACGATGTTTATCATTATGCTGATCATCCTTCTGGCGCTGCTCTTCGGTATCGTCAATACCATGCTGATGGCTGTCCTCGAACGGACCAAGGAGCTTGGCATGCTGATGGCCATCGGAATGAATAAACTGAAAGTCTTTCTGATGATCCTGCTCGAAACCGTTTTCCTCTCCTTATCCGGAGGGATATGCGGGATCCTGTTTGGCTGGGCGCTGACCATCTGGTTTGGAATGGAAGGGATTGACCTGGGCGCCTGGTCAGCAGCATACAAATCGATGGGGTATGACACCCTGATTTACACACGCTTATCCTTTTCGATCTCTCTGGAAATCGCCGTCATGGTGATGTTCACGGGCATCATCGCTGCACTGTATCCGGCCTGGAAAGCCCTCCGGTTAAAACCGGCCGAAGCTGTCAGGATCGATATGTAAAGAGTAGCGAGTAGTGAGTAGCGAGTAGCGAGTAGCAACCTAAACCCACATCATCAAACAATCAAAAACGAAACCATATAACCCTATAACCATTAGAATCATGAACGTCATTGAAGTTAAAAACCTGACGAAGATCTATGACGAATCGGAAGTAAAGGTCGCTGCGCTAAATGGAATTGACCTGACCGTTGAACAGGGCGAATTTACAGCGATCGTAGGACCCTCGGGATCGGGCAAGACCACGTTCCTGAACATGCTGGGGGGTCTGGATTTACCAACCGGGGGAGATGTGCGTATTGCCGATACCGATATCACCCGGCTAACATCTTCGCAACTGATCGATTTCCGGCTTCAGAATATCGGGTTTGTATTTCAGGCTTACAACCTGATCCCGGTGCTTACCGCTTTGGAGAATGTCGAATTTATTATGCAACTGCAGGGAATTCCAAAAAAAAGCCGCGAAAAACGGGCAAAAGAATTACTCGCCAGGGTCGGTCTGGGAGAAAGGATCAACAGCCGGCCTGCCAGGCTATCGGGAGGACAGCAGCAGCGGGTCGCGGTGGCACGTGCATTGGCTTCAAAGCCACAATTTGTTCTGGCCGATGAGCCGACCGCCAATCTGGATTCGGTGTCGACCGGGAATCTTCTCGACATCATGGAAGAACTTAACCGCGAGGATCACATCACATTCATTTTTAGTACGCACGATCAGCGCGTGGTCAACAAGGCCAGGCGTGTGATCACCCTCGAAGACGGTAAAATAATCAGTGATGTGCGGAAAAATTAAAAAAGAAGCCGGCTACAACTCATTCCTGCGAAAGCAGGAATTTCTGTCGATCAGGGACAATCATGCAAAGACACGCGCCCCTGTCAGGGAAGATGATTTCCGTTCCTACGGGAATGGATTTAACAGGATCCTGTTTTTTATCCTGTTTCTATTATGTTTCACACCTGACGTTCAGGCTCAAAACAAAGAGCTGACCCTGAATGGATATGTGAAAGAACTGTTCATGCTGTACAAACCTGAGCAGTCCGCAACCGGGATGGACAAAAATTGGCTGACCTTGAATACAATCCACAACAGGCTCAACCTGAGGTGGTATGCATCCGAAAAGTTCACGGCAGTCATCGAAATGCGAAACCGTATTCTTTCAGGTTCCCTGGTTGCCGGTTATCCTCAGTACAAAGAGGTGATCGATATCAGCAAGGACTATTTCGACTTATCATTTATTCCTGTCAGTCAGGATAATTGGTTCATACACTCCATGATCGACAGGGCCTATATCGACTGGACCTCAGGAAAATGGCAGGTCACGCTGGGACGGCAACGGGTCAACTGGGGCATCAATCTGGTATGGAACCCGAACGATATATTCAACACATTTTCGTACTTTGATTTTGATTATGAAGAACGGCCTGGTACCGATGCCATGGCGGTAAAGTATTATACCGGAATGACATCTTCGGCAGAAATGGTTTACAAACCGGGTGACCATCCGGACGAAACGGCGTTGGCCGGCAGATACCGCTTTTCCGCGTGGGATTACGACTTTCAGACGATTGGCGGTTGGGTAGGACCCGACCTGATCCTGGGCGCCGGATGGGCAGGCGATATCCGGGGAGGTGGCTTTCGCGGCGAGTTGACCCACTATTTTCCCAGGGAAAGCGATTCAGATTCTGAAGAGGCCACCGTGGTTTCCATATCGGGTGACTATACGTTTACCACCTCGCTTTACCTTCACGCCGGGGTTTTATACAGCAGCCACGGAACGACAGGAAAAGCCGGAGGCATCGATCCTTTGTTCAACCAGAACCTGTCGTCAAAATATTTATCCCTGGCACGCTACGCGCTGTTCGGCCAGGTCTCGTATCCGTTCACTCCCCTGCTGAACGCAAATCTTTCAGGGATCATGAACCCGTCTGACGGTTCCTGTTATATCGGACCTTCCTTTTCGTATTCATTACAGAATAACCTGGAACTGATGCTGACGGGTCAGTTTTTCTTTGGAGCAGACGGGACCGAATTCGGCGATATCGGGCAATTGTATTTCGCCAGATTACGCTGGAGCTTTTAGAAAAAAGGATCGGCAACCAGCCGTTACCTGCCAGCGATTATTTGCCAGGAACGGGAGGCGAATAGCCTTACGACTTACGACTTCTTATTGTAATCCCCTTCTCTTCAGTAACGGTTCAACCGACGGGTCATGGCCCCGGAAATTCCGGTAGACGGCCATTCCTTCATCCGAACCTGATTTCGCCAGTAACGTTCTGAATTTGGCAGCCAGTTCAGGATTAAACAGTTCACCCGATTCCCTGAATGCCGCGAACGCATCTGCATCCAGTACTTCGGCCCAAATATAGACGTAGTATCCGGCCGAATAACCTCCTGAGAAAATATGCGAAAAATAAGTGCTGCGGTAACGGGGAAGGATTTCCCCGATCAGTCCGATCCGTTCCATTGAGACTTTTTCAAAAGCATTAACATCCCCTTCAAAAGGTATGGTGTGCCAATCCATATCCAGCAACGCTGCTGCCAGGTATTCCACGGTTTCAAATCCCTGGTTGAAGTATCCGCTGTTCACGATCTTTCTGATCAGTTCGTCAGGAATGACTTCGCCGGTCTGGTCATGTTTCGCAAACACCTTCAGTACTTCAGGTTCTGTCATCCAGTTTTCCATAAATTGTGAAGGAAGTTCCACAAAGTCGCGGGGCACATTGCCCGCAGTACGTTGGTAAGGACCATCTGTAAACAGGTGGTGAAGGGCATGTCCGAATTCATGGAAAAGCGTGTTGACCTCATCCATGCTTAACAGGGCAGGAGTGTCGGTCCCCGGACGGGTAAAATTACAAACAATGGAGGTGATGGGATATTTTACTTTTTTGCCGTTTTTATATGCCTGATCCCGGAATCCGGTATTCCAGGCGCCAACTGCCTTTCCGTCACGAGGGAAAAAGTCCATATACAACAGTCCCAGGTGTGATCCGTCCCTTTCCTTCACTTCCCACACTTCCACTTCGGGGTGGTAAACCGGAACGTCGGCGCGTTTTTCAAATTTCAGTCCGTACAACCGGCCGGCAACATAAAAAATTCCCTGGCGGACATTGTCCAGACTGAAGTAAGGCCTGGTTTCCGATTCATCCAGGTTATACTTTTCCTTACGGAGTTTTTCCGCATAGTACCACCAGTCCCACGAAGCCAGTTTAAACCGGCCGCCTTCACGGTCAATGATCGCCTGCATCGCTGTTCTTTCTTCCCTGGCCACGCGAAGGGCAGGCTCCCACAACCGGAGCAAAAAGTCGTATACATTCCGGGGCGTTTTAGCCATGTTGACATCGATCACATAGGCTGCGTGATTCACGAAGCCCAGCAGTTTGGCCCGTTCATCGCGAAGCTTTACCACTTTCCCGATGATGGCTTTATTGTCAAACCGGTTGTCGTTGTCGCCGCGCATCCAATAGCCACGATAGATCTTCTCCCGCAGATCCCGGTTTTCGGCATACTGCAGGAAGGGGATCATACTGGGCTTCTGAAGAGTGAAGACCCATTTCCCCGGCAGGCTGTCTTCCGCTGCTTCGGCCGCAGCAGCCGCGATCACATCCGCAGGCAATCCCTTGAGATCCTCTTCCCTTTCAATGATCAGGCGAAAATTTTTGTTGGTTTCAGCAAGAAGGTTTTCCCCAAACTGAAGATCAAGTGCCGACAGTTGCTGGTTCAGTTCGCGAAGTTTCGCCTGGTCAGCCTCCGGTAAATTCGCACCGTGCCGTACGAAATCCTGATAATATTTCTCCGTCACCCGGAGCTGTTCATGATCCGGCCCGGCGCTTTCACGCTGTTCATAGACTGCCTTCACTCTTTCAAACAAAGCCTTGTTCAGCATGACATTATCTTCATGTTCGGTCACTTTCCTGTAAATCTCACGGGCCAGTTTTTGCATGTCGTCATTGGTCTCTGCCGAGTTCAGATTATCAAAAACAAGCATGACCCGTTCCAGTAAGTCGCCCGACTCGTCCAGGGGCAAAATCGTATTGGCGAACGTGGGTGCTTCGGCCTTTGACGTAATAGCGGCAATCTCCTGCTCATGCTGCCTGATGCCTTCCTCCACTCCGGGCAGATAATGTTCCAGCCTGATCTGATCAAGGGGAGGCGCCTCGAACGGAGTATCATATTTCGAAAAAAAAGGGTTCTTCATGTCTGCTTCATTTGGTGACTGACAGGCCACAAAGATAATGAGTAAGAAAACAAGAGAAAGGCTCAATTTCTTCATAACGGTGGTTTTTGAGATTTCCCGTAAAGATAATGAAACGAGCCATGAGAGCCATACAACCGTTTTTCTTAATTTTATCATAAAACTTTCGCCTTCCGGGCAATTATTCGATGGATCCGCGTTTTTCTCCGCCCAAAATGCTTATTTTTGACGATTCCAAATGAGCCATGACATTCTAAAACATTCTGATCATGAACATTTCATATAAGTGGTTAAAAGACTATATCGATACGGATCTTCTTCCCGATGAATTGGGAGTAATACTGACCGGGATCGGACTGGAGACAGGCAGTATTGAGGAGGTTGAGAGCATTAAGGGAGGACTCCGGGGACTGGTAATTGGTCAGGTGATCACCTGCGAAAAGCATCCGGATTCCGATCACCTGAGCAAAACAACAGTCGATGTGGGTAACGGTCATGTGCTGAACGTAATATGCGGTGCGCCTAACGTGGCTGCCGGACAGAAAGTAGTCGTTGCGCCAGTTGGAACCACTTTATATGACGGGGACAAGAAGTTTCAAATAAAGAAATCAAAGATCCGCGGAGAAGTTTCGGAAGGAATGATCTGCGCGGAAGATGAGATTGGTCTTGGAAAAGATCATCAGGGTATCATCGTGCTGCCGGCAGATACGCCGGTCGGTATGCCTGCCGGCAAATATTTCGGTCTGGAATCCGACTATCGTATTGAGGTGGACCTGACACCTAACCGGATCGACAGCGCCTCCCATATCGGAGTTGCGCGCGACCTGGCGGCCTTCCTGAGAAAAGACAGCGACGTCTCTTATAAACGGCCGGATGTGAGTGGATTCCAGGTCGGGGATCATTCACTCGAAATCCCTGTCGAAGTTGTCACTTCTGAAGCCTGCCGAAGGTACAGCGGAGTGACGGTCAGCGGCGTGGAAATTAAAGAATCCCCCGGATGGTTGAAAAACCGCTTAAAAGCGATCGGATTAAATCCGATCAATAATGTGGTGGATGTCACGAATTATGTCCTGTTTGAGACAGGACAGCCATTGCATGCCTTTGATGCTGACCGGATCGGGGGAGGGAAAATCCTCGTCCAGACTCTGCCTTCAGGAACGAAGTTTACCACGCTCGATGAAGTGGAACGTGAACTTCACCAGGACGATCTGATGATCTGCGATGCCGTCGGGGGAATGTGTATTGCCGGGGTGTTCGGTGGAATCGATTCGGGTATAAAACCTTCAACCCGGAACATTTTTATAGAGTCAGCGTGTTTTGATCCGGTATATATCCGAAAGACTGCCCGTCGTCACGGGCTTAATACTGACGCATCTTTCCGGTTCGAAAGAGGAACTGATCCGAATGCTACCGTTTACGCACTGAAACGTGCGGCCTTGCTGATCAAAGAAGTTGCGGGGGGTAAGATCAGTTCGGAAGTGATCGATGTATATCCCGATCCGGTTGAAGATTTCAAGGTAAATGTGACCTATGCAGGTATTAAAAGGCTGATCGGGAAAGACCTTGGCGCCCCCTGCATCAAAAACATCCTGAAATCACTCGAAATAAAAATTGAAAATGAGACCGGGGAAGGTCTCATCCTGTCTGTACCGCCCTACAGGGTCGATGTAAAACGGGAAGCCGACGTGGTCGAGGAAATTCTGCGCATCTACGGTTATAACAACATAGAAATCCCCGTAAAAATCAACGCCACACTTCAATACCATCCCAAGCCTGATCCCGTGAAGGTCAGGGAAATGATGGCCTCCATGCTTACTGCTCAGGGATTCCATGAAATATGGTCAAATTCATTGACAAAATCTGCGTATTACGAGGGTTGTTCCTCT
>CAZOYZ010000034.1:16868-20036 GCA_964584045.1 uncultured Prolixibacteraceae bacterium
GTTCCCCAGTCAGACGCCGGCTTCTTCCAGCTAAAAGGATACGTTGAAAACCTGTTGATCAAGCTTGGCCAGTCCCTTGAACTGCTGAGGCTGAAAGATTTTAATAATGATCTGATCTCGGAAGGATTATCCATGTCAGCCCCAAATGGTAAAAAGCTGGTCGATATCGGAATTGTTCACAGCCGGTTACGTAAAGAATTCGACATCGACAGCCCGGTGTATTTTGCGGATTTCCTCCTGGATCACATCATACCCGGTCAAAAGAACAATAAAGCATCATTTAGCGAGATTCCCAGGTATCCGGAAGTCCGCCGCGACCTCGCCTTGTTACTTGACAAGGAAGTCCGCTTTTCCTCAATCCAAAATCTGGCTTTTAAAACTGAAAGGAAACTTCTTCGTTCGGTTGGCCTGTTCGATGTGTATGAAGGTAAAGGAATTCCGGAAGGGAAAAAATCATATGCAGTGAGCTTTATCCTGCGCGATGACGAGCAAACCCTCAATGATCATCAAATAGACAAGATCATGCAGAATCTGATCCTTACCTTTGAAAAAGAACTCGGCGCACAACTCCGGTAACCATATATAAAGCCGGGTGACGCTTACGTCATCCGGCTTTTTTGGGGAATATTATCCACAAAAAGGTGATCCCTTGCATGACCATTCCCCAACCTCATCCTTTATACCTGCGACTTAACATTTTTATCTACAAACATTTAACAGACATCCTCCTGTTATCCTCGCGTTTGGCAAGGTTTTTTCGGCATTGCTGTTTGCCGGCACGTGGGAACACGACTGGAGATAAACCGGTTCCCCTTGCTGCGGCAACGGGATGTTTCACTAATAAAAAAGAGATCATTATGGATAAGGAAAAATTGACGCATGATCTTCAAAAGATCACCGAGATCTGTAAAGATGGGGTGCTGGGTTACGGAACCGCAGCCGAAAATATTAAATATGATGACCTGAAGACTTTATTTCTGCGATTGTCTCAACAACGAAAAAGCTTTATTGAGGATATCAGGAATGAGGCACTCTCGCTGGGGATTGAACTCACTAGTTCGGGTTCGGCCAAAGGTTTTTTTCACCGTACGTGGCTGACAACAAAGGCTCTGTTCAGCAATTCTACCAATGAAAAAGTCATCGAAGAAAGCATGGTCGGTGAAAAAGCGGCTCTCGACGTCTATGACGAGGTTTTGGGCGATGCGGCCATCCCTCAGTATTTGAAAGACATTCTCAAAGAACAGCAGCGGCTGATCAAAGGAGCCGTCCAGCAACTAAGCAGTTTAAAAGCAGAAGTTAAAACAGCCAGGTAAAAGAGAAAAAGGCAAAAAGATAATAAGAACATAAAACAGAATCAAGATTAATCACTTTAATATTTAAGAAAATGAGTGCAAATACAGACAAATTGAAAGGTAACTGGAACATCATTAAAGGAAAGCTGAAACAACAGTACGGAGATCTGACCGACGATGATCTGGCCTACGTAGAAGGCCATGAAGATGAGTTGATTGGCCGGATCCAAAAAAAGACCGGCCGGACAAAGGACGAAATTAAAGAATTTATTGATCAGCTTTAGCAAAACGAATCAACCGTAAAAATCTATATGATGCCGGATAAAAAAAGTTCATCTAAAATAAAAGATGAGAAAAAATATGAAGCCTTGAGGGAGAAAGGTTACAGCAAACAAAAGTCTGCCCGTATAGCGAATACTCCCGACTCCGGAGAACGGGGCGGACGTAGTTCCGCTTATGAAGACCGGAGCCGTAAAGCGTTGTATGAAAAAGCGAAGCAGGTAGGGATCAGGGGAAGAAGTAAAATGTCAAAAAAAGAATTAACGGAAGCTTTACGGAATAATTAAAAAAAACATGATTGCCCTTCCCTGAACGGCTTCTCCTAAAGATCATGAGAAACAAAATGCCTTCTTCGCTGATCTATGTCAATGACAACATACCCGGTTACCGGCGGATCAGAAAAGATGATGAGTTTATTTATCAGGATCAGCAGGAGAGGGTTATTGCAGATGAAAAAATCCTGCGGCGGATCGCCGGTTTAAAAATACCCCCTGTGTGGGAAAATGCATGGATCTGTCCTAAACGGGGCGGACATATTCAGGCCACAGGACGGGATGCGAAGGGAAGAAAGCAGTATATCTATCATCCCAGATGGAACGAATCGAACAGCGAACTGAAATATGATCACCTCCTGTCTTTCGCACAGCATCTTCCTCAGATACGCCAGGCGTTGGAAAACGGACTCCGTAAAAGGAAATGGGACAAGGAAAAAGTAGTTGCGCTTGCCATCAGCCTTATGGACAAATCCTACCTGCGGGTCGGGAACAAGTATTATGAGGATGAAAACGGTACTTACGGACTAACCACCCTCCGAAGAAAACACCTTAGAAAAAACAAGGAGGGGCTGGTCCTGAAGTACACGGCTAAAAGCGGCAAATTGAGGACGGTTAAAATCAGGGACAACCGGTTGCAGAAATTGCTCAGGCAATGTTCGGAACTCCCCGGATATGAAATATTCCGGTACCAGACTATAAACGGGTTTCACCCGATCAGTTCCCAGGACATCAACGAATATCTGTATGCTGTTTCGGGAAAGCGTTTTACCGCGAAAACATTCAGAACGTGGGGAGGAACTGTTTTGGCCGTAAAATTTGAACCGGAAGCAAGAAGGATCTGCGCCGGGAATCCACGGAAAAAAGCAGAGACCACTTTAGTGCGCTCAGTCGCCGGTGAGTTAAACAACACCGTATCCATATGCCGGAAGTACTATATTCATCCTCTTGTACTGGAGAAGGCCCTTCACGGGAAGCTGGGGCAGTATCTGCCTTCTTTTAAAGAGAGCTCGAAATGGTATAGTCCTGAAGAACTAACCGTTATAAGCATTTTAGAACAAGCAAAAAACAAAAAGTCCATATGCTGACACTGTCTGAACAATTACTGATCCTCCTGGATATTGCCATTGCAGCCATCCTTTCCGGGCTGATCGGCGTTGAACGGGAAAAACAGGAAAAACCTGCCGGATTAAGAACCAACATGATTATCGGAAGCATTTCCTGTTTTCTGGTTTCCATAAGCCCCGCCCTTTGCAATTTCACTGCATCACATGTCGCGGAAGAATTGCGTGTTGACCCTATCCGGATCCTGCAGGCGATTATCA
>CAZOYZ010000035.1:0-5992 GCA_964584045.1 uncultured Prolixibacteraceae bacterium
TCCCGCCTGAGTGATTTGTTCCCGTGCGGATGCCGGACGCCGTCTTGATAAAAACGTCGTTATGCGCCGATCCCGATAATTTTGTTCCTTCAAATCCTGAACCGTATTCAAAGCCTTTTACTGCATTAATACCGAGCATCGCATGTCCCAGATCCGCGTGAAGTTTATTGAACACGGGTTCTCCAAGGCCTGCCGGGACTCCGGTGATCAAACACCGGATAACGCCGCCCACGGTATCATGATCACGTCCGGCTTCCTCAATACGGGCGATCATTTTTTCTGCAGTTTCCGGATCCGGACAGCGTACAATGTTGGACTCGATCAGTTCCAAATCCAGTTCCTGATCATTCTTTTTCAATTCCACTTCTCCTACCCGGTATACAAAGGCCCGGATACGAATACCATTTTTCTCCAGCAGTAACTTTGCAATGGCTCCGCCTACCACCCGGGCTATCGTTTCGCGGGCCGACGAACGGCCTCCTCCCCTGTGATCCCTGCTTCCGTACTTTTTTAAATAAGTGTAGTCCGCGTGAGAAGGACGAAAGACATCCTTTAAACTGTCATAATCATGTGAATGCTGGTCTTTATTCCTGACAATAAAACCAATTGGTGTACCCTGAGTCTTTCCTTCAAAAATCCCCGAAAAAAATTCCACCTGGTCCGGTTCATTTCTTTGGGTGGTAATCTTTGACTGCCCCGGTTTACGCCGGTTCAACTCATTTTGAATAAATTCAGGATCGATTTTAATTCCCGGCGGACAACCGTCAATGACTCCACCAATCCCCGCGCCGTGGGATTCGCCGAATGACGTTAAGCGGAATATCTGACCAAACGTATTCATTGGGTGATCTTTTTATGAATGACCGCATCCGCAGCCTGAGCCGGCATGAGCGTGGCTTCCGCTTTCACAGCCGCAGGCTTCATCTTCACAACCGCAGGCTTCACCGTTTCCCTCCTCTTTACAGCCACATCCGCCGCCGCATCCGCAACCACCCATAGTCGCCGCAATTTCTTCTTCCGAAGCATCCCGTACCTCGAGGATCTCGCCTTTAAAAAATAAATCCTCCCCGGCCAACGGATGATTGAAGTCCATCCTGACATTGTCGTCTGTAATATCCAGCACAAGTCCGTTCATGCGCTGACCATTGGTACTCATCATCGGAACCGTGTTCCCGACAGCGATAATTTCGTCGTCAAATTTTCCGTCAATGATGAAAATGTGCCTCGGAAGATCAACAATCGCATTTTCATCCAGCTCACCATAAGCATCGCGGCAGCTCAAACTGATCTCAAAAGATTTTCCTTCCTCCAGGCCTTCCAAAAGCGATTCAAACTTGGGAAGCATCATTCCTCTTCCGTAAACAAAAGTCAATGGTTTCCCGGCAGTCGCCTGTTCGATCAATTCCCCGTCTGTCCCGTCTATTCTCAAATCGTAGGTCAAAGAAACCATTTTGTTTTTCGTAATCGACATAGCCAACATTATTTAGATTAAATTTTAATAATTCACACAAAAGAAATAAAAATTCCCATAGGAATATAAACAATCGGGAATTATTTATGGTAAACATTATAACTCACAATTGGTTTATTTTTTTAGGGCAAAGTTTCAAAATATGTGCCGTATTCCTGTTCAGCGAAGTTAATTGTTGTCGTACCAGCTCCGTCTTTTGTCAATTTTCAGATCTTTGAGCATGGAAGAGGAAGCATTGAGGGTGAAGCTATAGCTCTTACGGTCACCAAAGGGAACAAAATTAAAACTCATATTAAAGCAATGGAGATTTCTGGACACGTTAAATGTTGTAAAAGAAAATTTTCTTGCCTCAATGTCGAAATTGGTCGTCAGTCGCATGTTCCACTTTTCGGTTAGGGTTAAACTTCCGCTGAAATTGAGACTCTGGTTAACAGATGCTTTTTGAAAAGGATTAGGGCGGCTGTAACTCAGGCTGTAATTGAAGTTGAAATCCCAGGGAATGCTGAAATCGGCATATAGAGGACCCGGGAAAGGGCTAACCGGAGGCTCAGGTTCTTTTTTCTCCGCTCCTTCTTCGGTCACCGTGCCCGACTGACTTTTATCCTTCGATTTAAATGACATTCCGAATGAAAGATTGGCATTGGTCAAGCGTCCCAACCTGGCCAGTCCGCTTTTATGATTCCAGGTAAATTCATTATATGATCGTCCCGACTCATCGGCCATATAAGGATTCAGTGTCCCTCCAAAATTAATGGCGACATCCTTGATGGTGGTGCGTCCCCTGATCGAGATATTACTCAGGTTCAGCGAATCGGCAACAAGGTTGTAGGAACCGCTGAAACTGAGATTGTCGATTATTTTGACTTTTTTAAATTTTTCAGCATCGGCACCTGCTTTGGCATCGTCATTCGTGCTTGTGGCAGTGTCATTCTTAGCCAGCACTTTCGCCTCCACGTTATTGGCGAGGCTAAACGTGATTGCACCACTCTCGCCTCTGCCCGACGATCCGAAAACAGCGCCCTCAAAACGGTTATAAAAGACTTCTTTCCCGTCTTTATCAAGATAACTGTCCCAGAACCCGTATTTGGGGTCTCCGAAATCGGGGCGGTAACTGAAGCTGGCCGAAGGAGTAACTTTGTGCCGGATAGCCTTTAACCGGGAATTTGGATTTTTCATCAGGTACATCCCATAGATGTTGGTAGAACTGCTCAGACTGTATGAATATTCGTAATTCCGTTTAAATCCGTATAGGGTATCCGTCACCAGGGTCTCCGTCTGCGCGATCTCGTCAAAATAATATTTTTTCTCGGTGACCTGAGTGTACCAGCGTTCGGAGTAACTTACACTGGGACTCATGTTCACATACTTAAACAGGTTAAAGCTGGGAAGCGTGACCGGAATAGAATGCTTCCACCCGTTACTCCAATCCCGGATCAGCGACTTTTTCAATATTTCATCTTCCTTCGCAGTGATCGAATTTTTGATATTCCCCGTGTAACTGAATCCGATTTTTTCATAAAACTTCAGCTTTCCCGATCTGTTTCTTGACCTGAAAGGATAAATCTTGGACATGTTAAACGTGAGTTCGGGGAAACTAATGGTCATGGTCGAATCGGTTGAATTCTGGGAGTGTCTGAAGTTGGCCGACATGTTAAAAGGGGAATTTTCCCACTTCTTGGTATAGGAAATACTGGACGATTTTGTGGTACTCAGGTAGTTCTGAATGTTATTGGAATTCTCCTTGTCATAACTGCTCGTGGAAAGGTTCACATTTGCAGAAAAGCTTTGGAACGGATTGGCTTTGCTATCCTGCGAGTGTGACCATCTCAGGCTGAAACCTTTCGTCTCGTAAGAATCGGGAAGATCCTTCTCCCCGTATTTATTGAGATTGTAAGAAAAGTTGAAATTGCCTGAAAATTTATACCTTTTTTTATAATTTGAGGAGATATTGGTAGCCCATGAACCTTTTGAATAAATGTCTCCCTTAAGGGTTAGGTCGTAATAGGGACTTGCAGCAATGTAATATCCGCCTTCCCGTAAAAAGAAACCACGGTTTTGCTCTTCTCCATACGACGGAATGATAATCCCGGAAGAATAACTGGGAGAATTAGGAAAAAATCCAAATGGTAAAAAGGGAAAATAAATCGGAAAATCCTCCAGCACCATATAAGCCGGACCGGTGATGATCTTTTTATTGGAGATCACTTTTGCCCTGGTCATGTTCAGGTAGAAGTGCGGGTGATCGGCATCACAGGTGGTATATTTCCCGTTTTCCATGATGAACACTTTTTTATCAATCTTTTTTGTTCGTGCACCCTGAACGTATCCCTCCCCTTGTTCGGTACGTACATCCTGAATGATCCCCTTCTGTGTCTTAAAATTATATCGGATGGTTTTGCTTTCAAATTCGTCCGAGCCATCCTTAAAAACGGGTGAACCCTGAACGACACCGGCTGTATCCTTGATCCCTTCTGCATATACTTCCTTGGTATTCAGATCCAGGGCAATATAATCGGCCTTTAATTCAATCTCCTGATAAGTAACCACAGCTTCCTTGTAAAGAAATACCTTTTTGCTGTCGAGCGAAACAACGATAGAGTCGGCGGCGTTATAATTGATCGGCGCTTCCAGTACCGGGGCTGGTTCTTTCCTGACGGTATCGGTTTGCAAACTGTCGGCCTGAATATCTGATACGCGAAGTGGTTCAATTACCGGAATCGTATCCGGCACCTGAAAAGGATCTTTCACCGGAATCGTGTCAGTAAGAAGACGGGACACCGGAGCAATACCGTGACCTGGTATCGTATCAGGAGCGGCAGGCGGTGTATGGGTCACGACCGTATCCGGAGTAAACACAGATCCAGGCGCGAGAAGCTTACCTCTATCGGATGGTTGCCCGGCTCCGGCAGTGAAGCAGACCAGCAACAGCAGATATGTCGTCAGTTTCCGGATCAAGTTAAATGCTAAAATGCCTTCATGGCTGATTGGTCTGCAAAAATATAAATTCATTGCCGAGAAATTCGTGAACAAGTGAAAAATAATCTTAATATTTCTATTTTTGTTTGTCTTTATACCAAAAAACCATGGATAACAAACGATGGCGTCTTTTTCTTTGCAGTCTTTTTGTCTTGTTTGTCAGCCATGTGGCTTTCGCCGCGTACCCCCGGGAAAAGGCATTTACGGTTGTAATTGATGCGGGGCACGGAGGACAGGATCCGGGAGCAGTCTATAAAAATATCCGGGAAAAAGATGTGGTCTTGCGGCTTGCCCTGAGACTTGGCCGTGATATCAGGCAAAATATGCCTGATACAAAAGTCATTTTTACCCGGGACAGGGATATCTTTATCCCGTTGCATCAGCGGGCCGCAATTGCCAATAGCAGCAAAGCCGATCTTTTTATTTCGCTTCATGCCAATTTCTGTAATACACCATCAATTTCGGGAACCGAAACCTTCGTCCTCGGATTGCACCGTTCTGAGGAAAACCTGGAAGTAGCCAAGAAGGAGAACTCAGTCATCCTGATGGAAGAAGATTATTCCGCCAGATATGAAGGGTTTGATCCTAATTCACCCGAATCTTATATCATGTTCGAAATGGTGCAGGATGAATACCTGGACCAAAGCATTACGATGGCCGCCCTGGTACAGGAACAGTTTAAGGGCCTCGCTGTCCGTAAAGACAGAGGCGTTAAACAAGCCGGCTTCCTGGTACTGAGAAAGACAGGAATGCCGGGAATTTTGATCGAGGCCGGATTTCTCAGTAACTCGGCTGAAGCGCAGTACCTGAATTCGGAAAAAGGTCAAATCAGTCTGACAACAGCAATCTGCCAGGCCTTTAAATTATATAAGTCGTCGGTGGAGACCAGAAGTGATTTCAGACTCCCGGCCCGGGAAAATGTGGAGAAAAATCCGGACCAGGTAATTGTCAAGGCACAAAGCGAAACAGCCGGTGAACCTGAACCGTTGCCGTTACAGACTGAAGAAGAGGAAATTTATTTCAGTGTTCAACTTGCAGTGACTTCTTCAAAAATCGACCTCTCTCCGGCGAATTTCAAGGGATTACATCCTGTTTATGTCACCGAGCACAACGGCATTTATAAGTATTTCTACGGGCGGGAAAATTTGTATGAGGAAGCCCGGAAAAGAAGACTGGAAGCACGGAAATTTTTTTCGGATGCCTTTATCGTCGCTTTCAAAAACGGCAGACAGACCCCTTTGAAAGGAGTTTTAAGTCCGCAAAAACCATAAAAACCGATGATTTTTGTTTTCTAAGAGAATCCGTGGTAATATTGTAACCGGAAGTATCAAGTATCAAGTATCAAGATTAAAGAAGTAACTTTGAACGTTGGACTTTACCCTATAAGTTTGAGCACATGAAATTTACCCGATATACGAAATTAGGAATACTCATTACGTTCAGTATTGTGATCTTTATTTGGGGAATGAATTATCTGAAAGGAATTGACTTTTTTAAAGAAAATACCACCTATTATGTCGTGTACTCCCGGGTTGACGGGTTGGT
>CAZOYZ010000035.1:6092-15883 GCA_964584045.1 uncultured Prolixibacteraceae bacterium
GATTTAAAAGAGCAGGTAAGCATGCAGGTCCTTCCGTTAAAAAATAAAGCCGAACAGTTACTGTCGTCGCTTGATTCGGCCATCACCGTAGTTACTTACATCTTTAACAAGGAGACACGGGAGAATCTGGCCGAAAGTTTTGAGCATATCAACAAGACGATTATGAATATCAAGGAAACGTCAGGCATGGTCAATGAGTTGATGCAATCTCAATATGTAAATATCCAGGGTACGATCGAAAATCTGAAACAGATCACAGATACCCTGAGCCGTAGTTCAGGTAGTTTCTATCACATTGTCGAAAATGCTTCCAGTATCAGCGACAGCATTGCTGCAATTAATATACGGCAGGTACTTTTGGATGTGGCACAAACTACTGACGGACTTAATCAAATCATCCAAAAGATCAATAAAAACGAAGGTACAGCAGGCCTTCTTGTCAATGACGCGGAACTGTACAGAAACCTGGCGCAATTAAGCATGAGCCTGGACGGACTGTTGAATGATCTTCGCGATAACCCGAAACGGTACGTGCATTTTTCAGCGTTCGACCTGGGCAAGGAGATTTACATCACTCCGCGCAAGCCGGTCGAGGGGAGAGACTCCAGGTATACCTACAAAGTCAACCTTGTTTCCAGTCCCACGCGCGTGAATACCGAGAATCCGCTGTTTAAGCAATTCCAACCCGTGGAAGAAATGGTCATTGCAGGAATCTATAACTACCTTACCGGGGAAACTTCCGACTTCAATACCATCTCGAAGCTGAACGATCAGGCAAAGAAGATATTTCCCGATGCGACTGTCGTGGCATTCAGAAACGGACGTCCGGTTAAACTGGAAAAGGCGCTTAAAGAATGGCCGGAAAAAAAATGAACATAAGCAAAATTAAATAATTTATCCGCAAACCCCTTTACTCCCGCGACTTACAAACAATCATGTTCTTAAATATTTGATAATCAGATATTTATTGAACAGAAATTTTTTTCATAATTTAAGTCGCTGAGTCTTAAAGTGGTTATAATTATTTTTAAAAAGTCAAGTCATTTTTCATTTTTTTAATCCTTTTTTTTTTGACAAATTTGTTTTCGGGAAGCGAATGAGGGAGCTATTTTGTCGAATTTTAAATCCTGCTGTTCGAAATGAATACGATTCATCATGCTGTATGGAACCGTTGTCTTTCCGTAATAAGAGATAATGTTCCTGCAATTAGTTTCAAGACGTGGTTTGAGCCTATTGTACCATTAAAAATCGAAAGTCAGGTACTGACGATTCAGGTACCCAGCCCTTTTTTTTACGAATATCTGGAGGAACAATATATTGACCTTTTAAGAAAAACGTTGAGAAAAGAGGTTGGTCAGGATGCCAAGCTTGAATATGTGGTGGTGATGAGTAACAATCAGGCTTCGCAGCCTTACACGGTAAAATATCCCACGAACAACAATACCCGGCTGCAGAATAAACCGATGAATGTGCCGTTGAGTACAGAAGGTAAGGCATCTATTAAAAACCCTTTTATCATTCCTGGTATTCAGAAGCTCCAGGTAGATCCGCAGCTGAAGGCGGAAAATACCTTTGAAAACTTTGTGGAAGGCGAATGTAACCGTTTAGCCCGGAGTGCCGGTTATGCCGTTGCCCAGAACCCCGGGGGAACCGCTTTTAATCCTCTGGTGATCTACGGGAATTCGGGACTGGGGAAAACTCATCTGGCACAGGCAATAGGCATTGAGGTCAAGGAAAGATTTCCGGATAAAGTAGTGCTGTACGTCAATTCCAATAAGTTCCAGACTCAGTTTACGGAAGCGACCCGTAATAACAACCGGAATGATTTTCTGCACTTCTATCAGATGATCGATGTGTTAATCCTTGATGATGTTCAGGAATTCGCAGGTAAAGAGAAAACCCAGGAAACTTTTTTTCATATTTTCAACCATTTGCATCAAAGCGGGAAGCAGCTGATTCTGACCTCCGACAAGCCTCCCATTGAATTGAAAGGAATGGAACAGCGCTTGTTGTCGCGGTTTAAATGGGGACTGACAGCCGATTTGCAGGTTCCTGATTTTGAGACGCGGATGGATATTCTGAAACGCAAAACCTATAAAGACGGTATTGAAATCGTTGATGAAGTTCTGGAATACATTGCTTCCCATATCACAAATAATGTACGGGAACTGGAAGGTGCTCTTGTTTCCCTGCTGGCTCAGTCCACGTTGAATAAAAAGGAAATTACCCTGGAACTGGCCAGCGAGATGATCAATAAGCTTGTAAAGAATACCACAAGGGAATTATCAATCGATTATATCTCAAAAGTTGTTTGTGATCATTTTAAATTGCCGGTCAGCCAGTTACAGACAAAAACCAGGAAACGGGAGATTGTTCAGGCGAGGCAACTGGCTATGTATTTCTCGAAGAGCCTGACAAAGGAATCCCTCGCATCCATTGGCGTACAAATAGGGAATAAAGATCATGCCACTGTTTTACACGCCTGTAAAACAGTGAGCAACCTGATTGAAACCGATAAGAATTTCCGCCTCTCGGCAGACGAAATAGAAAGAAAACTAAAAATGTAAGTGGTGACCGATTCATATCTCACCATAGAAAGGGCATCGGAAGGATTGTATAAAGACAAAGGAAGCAGATTTTTGGCTTTTGCCTATCCGGTGGAATCGGAAGATGAGATCAAAGAATACCTTCAAATCCTTAAAAAAGAGCATCATTCGGCCAGGCATCATTGCTTTGCATGGATGTTGGGAGCCGAAAAAGGACGTTTCCGGACAAACGATGACGGTGAACCTTCTTCCACGGCAGGCAGACCGATCCTTAGTCAGATCCAAAAAGCAGGCCTGACCAATATACTGGTGGTGGTTGTCAGGTATTTCGGAGGTACCCTTCTGGGTGTGAGCGGGCTGATTAAAGCCTATGGTGAGGCGGCTGCGAATGCCCTTGATCATGCACGTGTCATTACAAAAACCGTCGAAGTTCCATTTTGTATCCGGTTTGATTATGTGCAGATGAACAACATCATGAAAATATTCAAGGAAAAGGATCTTCCTCAGAATAAGAATGAATTTGACCTGCAATGCAGGATTTGGAGTTCAGTCAGGCAAAACGATGCCGATGAGATTTTTGAGCTGTTCAGGAAAATTGAAGGGGTTGTCATTATTCCTTATGAAGTAACGATGTTCAAAAATAACTGATAAGTCATCCCGAATATCTTTTGATTTCAATCCCTGAATCGTTAAAATTGTAAAAAGATTTATGAAGAAAGATTTGATTTCCATTATGGATTATACGAAGGACGAGTACCTGCGTATTATGGAACTGGCGGCTGATTTTGAAGCCAATCCAAATCAGAAGCTTCTGGAAGGGAAAGTGGTGGCTTCGCTGTTCTTTGAACCTTCCACCCGTACCCGTCTCAGCTTTGAAACAGCGATCAGCCGGTTAGGAGGGCGGATCATCGGCTTTTCAGATTCCAATTCGTCGAGCGTGACGAAAGGTGAAACCCTGCACGACACGATCCGCATGGTTTCAAATTATGCAGATCTGATCGTCATGCGTCATCCGATGGAAGGAAGTGCCCGTTATGCTGCAGAAATATCGGGAGTCCCGGTTATCAATGCCGGGGACGGGGCTAACCAGCATCCCACGCAAACGCTGCTTGATATGTATTCGATCGTGAAAACACAAAAAACCCTCGATAATCTGAATATTTTCATGGTTGGGGATCTGAAATACGGTCGTACCGTCCATTCGCTGCTGATGGCCATTTCACATTTCAAAAATCCTATTTTTAATTTTATTGCTCCCGAAGAACTGCAAATACCCGAAGAATACAAGATTTACCTGCGTGAAAAAGGGATCCGTTACTTTGAGCATCTCGAATTCACCGACATTATTTCGGCCGCCGATATCGTTTATATGACGCGCGTTCAGAAAGAAAGGTTCTCTGATCCGATTGAATATGAAAAAGTTAAAAATGTCTACATCCTTAAAAATTCGATGCTGGCCAATACCAAACCCAATATGCGGATCCTCCATCCCCTGCCCCGTGTCAATGAAATCCATCCCGACGTGGATCAAAACGAAAAGGCCTATTATTTTGAACAGGCCCGTAATGGCGTTTTTACCCGTGAAGCCATTATCGCACACACCTTAAATCTAAAATAAAAACGATGAAAGACCCGATAAAGAAAAAATTGAAGCTGAAAGTCAGTGCAATCAGTGAAGGTACTGTCATCGACCATATTCCTTCCGAAAACCTGTTCAAGGTCATTTCAATCCTGAAGCTGGATAAGACCAAAAATATGGTCACTTTCGGCGCGAACCTCGACAGCGAGAAAATGGGAAACAAGGCTATTATCAAGATATCTCACAAGTTTTTTGAGGATGACGATATTAACAAGATCGCCTTAATTGCGCCAAATGCGAAATTGAACATCATTCGCGATTATGAGGTGGTTGAAAAAAAGGTAGTCCGGGTACCTGACGAAGTGATCGGAATTGTAAAATGCTTTAATCCGAAATGCATTACGAACAATGAACCCGTCAATACTTCCTTCAGGGTAGTCAACAAATTACCGCTGACCCTGAAATGTAAATACTGTGAAAAGATCACTTACGAGAACCAGATCGTGATCAAAAAGAGCAGTGAATAGTTCATACGTCGTAAGTTATAAGTAGCGGGTAGCGAGCTCTGTGCCGGGCAACTGTTACTCTACATACAGCACCAATCCCTTAAGATACTCACCTTCAGGATGATAAATATTGACGGGATGATCGGCAGGTTGGTTTAACTGATGCAGAATACGGATCTTTCGGGCTGAAATGGCAGCACCCGAAAAAACAGCTTCCCTGAATTTTTCCTTTGAGACAACCTGTGAGCAGCTAAAGGTAAAAACGATACCACCGGGTCGTATTTGCTCAAAAGCCTTTGCATTCAGCTTTTTATATGCCTGGAGGGCTTGATGCAGCACATTCTGATGTTTGGCAAACGCCGGCGGATCCAGTACGATCAGATCGTACCTGTCTTTTATTTCCCTCATAAATTCAAAGGCATCAGCCACAAAGGATTGATGGCGGGTATCACCCGGAAAATTAAGCCCGGCATTCCTGTTGGTCAGGTCAATGGCTTTTACCGACGCATCGACCGAGTGAACCAAATGTGCTTCGCCGCGCAACGCATAACAGGAGAATCCTCCACTATAGCAAAACATGTTAAGCACATCACGTCCCCGTGCATATTGCTGCACCAAATGCCTGTTTTCCCGCTGATCAATAAAGAAACCGGTTTTTTGCCCTTCAATCCAGTCGACATGAAAAGCGTTTCCGTATTCGTTTACAACAACAGGATCCGATGTTCCCAAAAGGTAGTTATTCTGAGGTTTTACCGCGGCCTTGAAGGGCAGTGTTTTATCACTTTTATCATAAACAGCCTGTAGCCGGTCGCCCAGAATGTCTTTCAGCAACCGGGCCAACGTCTCCCGGATCAGGAACATGCCGATCGAATGCGCCTGAAGCACTGCTGTCCCATTGTAAAAATCAATCACCAGCCCGGGCAGGCCATCACCTTCCCCGTGAACAAGGCGGAAAACATTGATCTGTTCATGACTGAGTAAGCCCAGGGACTGCCTTAACGCGACCGCTCCGGCCAGTCTTTCTCTCCAAAAGTCCTTGTTAACAGGAATATCTTCAAACGAGAGTATCCTGACCGTAATGGAACCTATCTGATAATGACCAACCGCTAAAAAATCACGATTTGCAGAAACTACACGGACAAGATCGCCCTCCTGCACCAGACCCTCTGTTTTACCGATAGCGCCGGAAAAAACCCAGGGGTGGAACCGCTGTAAGGACTGCTCTCTCCCCTTCTTCAGAACGACAGTCGCCTTGATGTCTGTCATAATGTTGCAGTTGACAGGGAATGAAGGATCTGAAAGGAAATCCAGGCATCAGTAGCTGCATAGCACTGTTGTGCTTCGGTCAGCTCGTCCGACTCCCAGTTGGACAGCCTCTGCGATTTCGAGATCCTCACTCCCAGGACAATTCCGGCGATCTTTTTTAAACTGAAATCATTGATCCCGTAATCTTTCACTTCCTGCTGGAGTTCGATAAAACCCGCCGGTGTAAAACGGCTGATCCGCTGCAGACCTTTAATGTCATCATGAATGGCCACGCCTACTTTAGAGATCTCCGGGTTTGAAAGAATTGCCTTCACCGATTCAGGCAGTCCGATTTTGTTTACTCTGAAAAGAAATGCTTTTTTATGAGTGGCTAATTGCATCAGGGCAACCTGATTGACCTGTCCCCTTTTAAATGAAGGCTTTGTTTCGGTATCAAAGCCTATCATTTTTTCTTTTGACAGGTAATTTACGGCTGACCGGAGTTTACTGATCTGATCAACAACAACAATTTCTCCTTCAAACGACTTTAATGGTAAATCATCAAGCTCCTGATTCGTAATATATTCCTGAAACATTTTTTAATCAATCTCCTTATTAAATAAATTATTATCGGTCTGGCTGTAGATCAGCGAATGGATGGCCCGCAATCCATTCACCAGCTTTTGTCCCCAATAATCCCTGAAATTCGCCATACACGTCCAAAGTGCTTCCTCCGCCACCTGCTCGTCACCAACCCGGTATGACAGAATAAAGTCCTTCAAATCCTGATAGATATCAGTGAGATTTTCGGATATACTGGCAGTCAGGGGAATATCGCTGAACTGCATTTCCGGAACAAAAACTTCCTGGTAATCGTCATGAGGTCCCAGCAGGTTCATGATCCGCTGCTGCAGAAAATTATAATCCACCTCTGTCACATATTTCTCCAGGATCAACTCTTCCTGACTCTCAAATTCAGGAAGAACACTGATCTTGAGATAGAGCAGAGGCAACAGCTTTTGGGCCTTCCCTAACATGGTGCGGACATCCTCGCTGCCTGCAGACTCAACAAATTTACAGTATTCGTTGGCAACCGTTACAAATTCAATGATATTCCTTGAATAAACGACTGAGTTTATTTGTCCGTCGGTCATAGTAAAAAATTAGTTCGTAAAAATAAGCATTTTTCCCGGAACTGATTGCAAAACTGGTAAATTGTTAAATGATCAAATTGCCGGAAACCCGTAGATTCATGATTGTTGATTAACGATTTTGGAACTTGCTTTATTGGATTTGGAATTTTTCTTACTCAAGACTCACGACTCGCTACTCATGACTTCTTCCATTCCAGCCTGTTATCGATGCGGTGGATGATTTTTCCACTGTCGATCAACCATCTGATCACCTGGATAATCTCGTCCTCATTCCGGTCGATCTTAAAGATGAGTTCTTCAAAAAAACAAGGTTCCTGAAGATACTCTTCCAGCATACTGCTGATGTGCTCAAATTCAAGCTCACTCAGCCCCAGTTCATTTTGTGCCAGACAAATGTCACATTTTCCGCAGCGTACGGAATCGTATTCTCCAAAATATTCAAGGAGGATACGGCTGCGGCATTTTAATCTCTCCGTCATGTAGAAGATCATGGATTCCACCCTTCTTTGAAAGTCTTTTTTCCGGTCAGCGTAGTTTTCTTTCGAAATTTTTACGCGTTCCGGCTCCAGCCTTTCCTTGTTGAAAATAATAAACGGCGTTTTTTTCCGGGGAATATAGTGAATGACCTTGTTTGAATCCAAAAGATTCAAAAAACGGTATACCGTTTCAACCGGGATATTTGCCCTTTTTGCCAGCAGGTCTTCATCAATTCCGGTATAGTTGGTAAACAGGCCTGAATAGGAACGCAGAAGAAGCTTGATAAACCCGTCGAAGCTTGCATTAGCCACCTGAAACCGGTACAGATCGTCTCTGCCGACGATGAAATGTACCCTTGACGGATTATCCAGTTCTTCTGTTAATTCGAGATAGCCCTCCCGTTGAAGTATTTTGATACAGCTCAGGATCGTATTGATCGACAGCTTGTAGGCGCCGGAAAATTCGCCGATGTTGAAATCCAGGACCTGGTCTTTCCCATATCCCACTGCGAGCTGAAAATAATTACAAAGTGCCAGATAGACACGTCTGATCACGTCGACCGGCGGAAAAGCTTTTTCAATCCTCTTTTTTAACGCCAGCTGGTCAGAACGGGCCGAGATCAATACCGCATAAGCCCTTTTTTCATCCCTTCCGGCGCGTCCGGCTTCCTGAAAATAGGCTTCCGGCGAATCCGGCGGCCCGAAGTGGATCACAAAGCGGACATCAGGCTTGTCAATTCCCATTCCGAAAGCATTCGTGGCTACGATGACGCGGATCTTGTCCTGTTTCCATTCGTCCTGCCTGCGCGCCCTTTCTTCGGCAGCCAGTCCTGCATGATAATAATCGGCCGGAATTTTATTTTTTCTTAGAAAATCGGTCACCTCACGCGTGAGTTTTCTGGTTCTCACGTATACAATCCCGCTTCCGTTTGCTTTTTGTACCGATTGAAGCAGGTATTGCAGCTTGTCTTCCCTTTCACGTACCAGGTAGCTCAGGTTACTCCTGAAAAAACTTGTTCGCAGAACATGGTCTTTTGCAAAATTCAACTGTCTTTGGATATCTTTGGCAACCTCAGGGGTGGCAGTTGCCGTTAAAGCCAGTACAGGAACGCCGGGCAACAACTCCCTTAGTTCGCGGATCCGGAGGTAAGAAGGACGAAAATCATAACCCCACTGAGAGATACAGTGGGCTTCGTCAACCACGATCAGGTTGACATTCATCTGATGCAGGCGTTCACGGAAGCGATCCGTTGCAATCCTCTCGGGAGAAATATATAAAAATTTGTAATCACCCCATGCTGCGCTGTCGAAGGTAAGCCTGACCTCCTGTCCGGTCATCCCCGAATGGATGGCAAGTGCTCTGATCCCCTTTTTCTGAAGGTTCTCGACCTGGTCTTTCATTAATGAGATCAATGGGGTCACGATCAGGCAAATACCGGGCTTCGACATCGCGTACACCTGGAAAGTGATTGATTTTCCCCCTCCGGTAGGCATCAAACCTAATGTATCTGTCCCTGAAGCGACAGAATGGATAATTTCCTCCTGTAACGGACGAAATGATGAAAACCCCCAGTAACGTGTTAATATGGCTTTAAATTCGCTCACATTCTGTTATTTACAGTATAATTGCCTTTTTTTACTTCCTTCGTTGCGGACGCAGGAATCTCCTTACCTAAGATTCTCCGCTTTGACTCGGACAACGCTTAACAATTTTTAATGAAATTTATATTTTTCACGGCAATCTGCCAAATGCAAATAAAAGCAATATGCGTTATTTTTCGTAGTTTTGGCGTTTAATTGGATTTTTTAAATGAAACAGAAGTGGTACTGCATTCTCATTGTTCTTTTTTTCGGGGCCTGCCGGCAGGAAGCTGCCGATAAAACTCCGCTCGCCCGGGTTGGTGAGAAGATTTTATATAAAGAAGACATTGAGGAAGTTTTTCCGGAAAACATTCCTCCACCGGACAGTGCTTTATGGATAGATGATTTTGTAAAAAAATGGGTCCGTTCGGAACTGGTCATTCTGAATGCGGAGCAGAATCTGTCGTCCGAACAAAAAAATGTAGAAAAGGAACTGGAGGAATACCGGAATTCGCTTCTCACCTATCGCTATAAAAAGGAACTGCTGGCACAAAAAATGGATACGGTTATCACCGATGAAGAAGTCAATGCCTACTACGAAAAACACCAAAATGAGTTTTTCCTGAAGACGAACATTGTAAAGGCCGTTTATTTAAAAATACCTCTGGAGGTGGCTAATCCGGAAACCGTAAAAAATCTGACGA
>CAZOYZ010000035.1:15983-18074 GCA_964584045.1 uncultured Prolixibacteraceae bacterium
CTGGCATCGAATAAATTCAAGATTTTTAATGTCAAAAATTAACGAATATGCTCAGGAAAATATTGGCTGCTTTCATTGTATTTCGCATGTTGACAGGCATTGCAGGGGTTTGGGCCCAGGATAAGATCGTCGACCAGATTATTGCAGTGGTTGGAAGTAACATTATCATGAAATCAGACATTGAGAACATGTATATGCAGAACCAGGCTCAGGGAGTGACCTCCGATGGTGACATGAAGTGTGAGATCCTTGAAAATTTCCTGGTCGAAAAACTGCTGCTTGCAGAGGCGGAACTGGACACCAACATCGTGGTGACACCCAGCCAGATCAATCAAAATATGGATCAGCGGATGCAATATTTTACAAAGAACCTGGGGTCTGAGCAGGCCGTGGAGAAATATTTCCAAAAGCCTATTGCCGCCATTAAGGCAGATTTGGAGGAAGTCATTCGTAATCAGTTGATGACGAATCAGATGAGGAGCAAAATCATCGAAAAAGTAAGTGTTACTCCCGCCGAAGTACGTTACAAGTACCGGAATATGGATAAAGAACAGGTCCCCATGATCGAGGATCAGGTCGAATATGCCCAGATATCGGTTTACCCCCCTATCACCCTGGAGGAAGAGAATGAGATTAAATCACGCCTGCGCGAATTCAAAAAGCGGGTTGAAGATGGCGAGAGTTTCTCCACCCTCGCCGTTTTATATTCGGAAGATCCGGGTTCTGCCGCCAATGGTGGCGAACTGGGTTACCTGGGACGGGCTCAGCTCGATCCTGCTTATGCGGCCGCTGCATTTAACCTGAAGGGGGACCGCGTTTCAAATGTGGTAAGAAGCGAATATGGGTATCATATTATCCAGCTTGTCGGGAGAAGGGGGGAACAAATCAATACGCGCCACATTCTCATTATGCCAAAACCTTCGCCTGAAGCAAAAGAAAAAGCAGCCAACAGCCTTGACAGCCTCGCTACCATAATCAGAAAAGGAAAAATCACATTTGAAACTGCCGCCTTGCATTATTCGGCCGATAAAAATTCCAGAAACGGCGGTGGTATCGCGATTAATCCATATACCATGTCATCCAAATGGAAAAATGAGGAGCTGGACCCGAGTGTGAGCAAAATTTTAACCGGCATGAAAGAAAATGAGATTTCCGATCCTTTCAGTTCGATTGACGAAAATCAGCGGCTGGTCTATAAAATTGTCAAATTAGTCAGCAGATCAAAGGAACACCGGGCCAATCTGCAAGAGGATTATCAGCATCTGCACGATATTTACATTCAGCAAAAACAGGAAGAAGCCATCAATAAATGGGTTTCGGAACAACAGTCAAGAACGTATATCCACATTGACGATACGTATATCAACTGTAACTTCAAATTCAAAGGCTGGAAAAAGTAACGGGAGGATAAACAATGGATCATGCCGGCGAAACAAAAGTATTTTATTCGCTCATTATCGTGGTATTGTTATCCTGGGGCGTCCCGGATTCCCTTGTCGCACAAACCCGCAGACGGGTTGATATCGAGCACGCCGATGCGCTGTTGCATAATGAGGCGATCATCGCCAATGCTCAGCGGTTGATCGGGAATGTGGAGATCAGCCATCAAAACATCCGCATGTGGTGCGACAGCGCCTATTCGTATACGGATATCAATATGGTCGACGGCTTTGGAAATGTCCATATCCTGAAAGACGACACGTTGCACCTGTATGCCGATTTTGTCAATTACAACAGCGAAATCAAGTGGGCCAAAGCCAAGGGGAATGTGAAACTGGTCAACAAGTCAACCACCTTAACAACCGACTCCCTGAATTATGACATGAACAGAGGGATTGGCTATTACGACAACTATGGCACCATTGTCGACAGCACAAGCACGCTTACCAGCAAGATCGGCGAATATTATGTCGACCAGGAAAGGGCGTATTTTAAAACGGAAGTGAAGACGGTAACCGACGATTATATTCTGGAATCCGACACCCTGATCTATGAAACGAAAACAGGTGCGGTATCCATCGTAGGACCGACAAACATTCATAACGAAAAAAATAATCTGTACGCCGTCGATGGCTTTTATAACACGAGAAC
>CAZOYZ010000035.1:18174-19866 GCA_964584045.1 uncultured Prolixibacteraceae bacterium
GGTCGAGATGAAAGAAAACGCGTTTATTATCGCACAGGAGGAAGATTCTGCCAAATTCAACCAGATCAAGGGAAGGGATATGACCGGGTATATTCGTAATAAGGATCTGTACAAGATTGATGTGGATGGGAATGGCGAGTCCATCTACTATGCCCGCGATGACAACGGTATTATCGGACTTAACAAAGCCGAAGGCAGTAATATCCTGATCTTTCTCAAGGAAAGGAAAGTGACGCGCATCGTTTTTATCACTTCTCCCGAAGGACAATTAACGCCAATCACTGAAGTTTTGGGTGAAGAAAAAACCTTACCGGGTTTTATTTGGCTTGATGAAATAAGACCAAAATCCAGCATCGATATTTTTCGGGAAAAAAAGATGCCGTCGAAAAACAAAAATAACCGTTAAAAGCACAACGAAGCAATCTTTATACCTTTAGAGATAATAGATTGCTTCGTTGTTTCTCCTGCAATGTTGTACTGATTAAACTCTTGATACGACCCTACTTTTTGCTCATCGTCTGTTCATTTCAATACTCATCTTCGTTGAAAAAGAAATCATCCTTGCTCGGATAATCAGGCCAGATATCCTCAATACTCTCATAAATCTCGCCTTCGTCCTCGATTTCCTGTAAATTCTCGATAACCTCAAGCGGCGCTCCTGATCGAATTGCAAAATCAATCAGCTCATCTTTAGTGGCCGGCCAGGGTGCATCTTCAAGTTTTGATGCCAATTCTAATGTCCAGTACATATTCGAAGGTATTTAGTTAATGCAATTCTTTTGTTTTGCGAATATATAAAAAAATCATTCATCAGATGCAAAAATATACGCGTTGAAAATAAGGGAAACTGATGGTATTGTTGCAGAACTTTCCACTTTACCCTGAATGCTCATTTTACTCCTTATTTTTCTCGGGCACCCAAAGGATTTCATCACCATAATGATCCTGATTTATTTTCCGGGCCAGCACAAAAAGATAATCAGAGAGCCGGTTTATGTACTTGATCAAATTTTGGTTAACCTCCTTCTTATCAGAGAGTTCAACAATACGACGCTCCGCTCTCCGGCAGACGGTCCTGGCCAGATGAGCATATACCGTTCCCGGGGTGCCGGCCGGCAAAATAAAATGATTCAACCTCGGAAGCACTTCAAACATATGATCCATTTCCTGCTCCAGCTTTTCAACATCAGTTTCGAAACCCGGCATCTTTCCCATCGTGTTTCCCGTCCGCTCGTCGTCAGTAGCCAGTTGCGAACCAATGATAAAAAGCTTTGATTGTATCTCGGTAAGCATTCTCCTTGCCCCCTCATCAACGTCGGCAGTCAGAATAAGACCGATATGACTGTTCAGCTCATCGACCGTTCCGTAGGCTTCCAAACGAAGATCATATTTTTTGACTCTCTTCCCTCCTATCAGTCCTGTGGTTCCATCGTCGCCGGTCCTGGTATAGATTTGTACTTCTTTTGCCATCAAACTTTTGGATTGGGGTTAACAACATCCGATTCGACCTGCCCGTCTTTTAGCCGGATGATCCGGTGAGCATGGCGGGCTATGTCTTCTTCATGGGTTACAACAATCAACGTGTTTCCTTGTTTGTGAATATTTGAAAATAACTGCATGATTTCCTCCGAAGTCCGGGAATCCAGGTTTCCGGTAGGCTCATCTGCCAGCAAAATAGCAGGATTGTTAATT
>CAZOYZ010000036.1:0-7452 GCA_964584045.1 uncultured Prolixibacteraceae bacterium
CTAACAAGTCGTAAGTCGTAAGACACAAGTATCAAGACACAAGACACAAGACGCAAGACCGGAGACGGGAAACCGGAGACCGGAGGCCAGAAAACCGGGTAAAACAGCAAAATGGTAAAATGGCAAAATGGTAAATGGTTAATAGTTAAATGGTTAAATGTCTTTCCATGAGTAAACTAAGAATCTATGAAGCCCCTGAAGAAGTAGCTGCAGCATTTGCACAACAACTGTTTCAGCTTGTAAGCGATTCTACTTCCGGGGAGTTTCACTGGGTACTTTCAGGCGGATCGACGCCCAAAATGCTGTTCGAGCTGCTGGCCCGTGATTATACCACCCTGATGCAATGGAGTAAAATCCATTTCTGGTGGGGCGACGAACGCTGCGTACCGCCCTGGGATGATGAAAACAATTACAAAATGGCGTATGATCACCTGCTTGGAAGGATCCCTGTCAGTCCTGAACAGATTCACCGGATCAAAGGAGAACTGGCTCCCGGGGAAGCCTGCAGGCAATATATTGATGAAATTCAGTCACACCTGAAGATTAAGCAAACGCTTCCTGCATTCGACCTGATTATGCTTGGGATCGGCGATGACGGCCATACTGCCTCCATTTTTCCTGATCAGATGGACCTGATGATGACAAAAACGCTCTGTAAAGTGGCAGCCCACCCGGTGACCGGGCAAAAACGGGTGAGCCTGACCGGACCGGTACTGAATAATGCCCGTCAGGTTTCTTTTCTGGTAACCGGAAAATCCAAAGCGTTACGTGTTGCCCAAATCCTTAACAAGGAAAACACGGCTGCCGCATTGCCGGCATACCACATCCAGCCCATTCAGGGCGGGCTGACGTTTTTCCTTGACCGCGAGGCAGCTTCCGGCATAAATGGTTAAGGCTCTTTCAGTATTTCATCAAGTATTCTTCCTTCAAAGGGGTAAGGTGGTTCAATGCGCAGGATTTCAAAAATGGTAGGGACCACATCAATGGCGTCCACAGGAATTCTGCTCTTCATGTTTTTCACTCCGCTACCCATCCAGATCATGGGTATTTGCGAATGATCGGTATAACCGGCGTGTTGAAATTTGTATTGGGGCTGCCAGCCATCTTCCAGCATGTACAGAATATCTCCCGACCGCTTTAAATTAAACGACCGTGAAATTGTCGTGAACTGGCTCTTCACGTAGTCTCCTTTTTCAAAATCCGTGGCAGGAAGCGCCAATTTTACGCCTTCGAACTGATTGATAAATGCAGCAGCTTTGGATTGAACATCTTCCGGTTTTAAATTCTTCTTCTCCATTAACCCCTTGTTCAGGTAAATCTGCTGATCTCCTGCATAAAGCACCCAATTTCCCTGTCCATAGGTGATGTTTAAAAAAGATTTCAGCAGGGCCACCATACTTTCGGGAGCCACATAACCCACAGGCATCTTGAATTCCTGCTTTAAATAATCGACCGGATAAGATACCGAGCATGCTGAAGTCAAAACAAACAAGGTTTGATCCAATCCTACTTCTTTCGCGATATGATCCAGTAAAAGAGAAATTTCCTTGTCCAGCCTCAGGTAAATATCCTCCATTTCAACCGAAAGCGGTCCAAAGGACCCATTCTCGTAATCCATGGAAGAAAAGCTGACGGTGAGCAGGTCGGGGACGTCGTCCTTACCAAGTTGCTCAGCATGGATCAGTGTCATTGCAAACTCATTGACGATCGTGTTGCCAAAAGGAGTGGTCTTTAAGATTTTATAGTTGCCCGTTTCTGAAATTAACTGATTTAAACGATAAGGGAAAGTACGCCATTTGCCCGAATATCCCTTTTCCAGCACATGATCGTCCTTCCAGCTCTCCTCATAGCTGGAAGGAAGCAGCAATGTACTCCATTCCTGTTTCCCGTAATAGCCGGCCAGCTTTTTATTGTTAAAATTTAATGCCCATCCCGGGAACTGGCTTACAAAACAGGAACTCGAGATCATGTTCCCCGTCTGGTTATCCATCCAATAGGCACCATCGGCTGCATGACCGGCCGAAAAAATCGCACTGTAATCATTGAGCGCTACCGAATATACCTTTGCCTTGTTCCAGGTACTTAACTTAAGTGCGTCACCTATTGAAGGGCTCAGCAACTGCGCGGCCGAACGCTGTCCTTCCTTTGAATCACTGCCTACCGTAATGAAATAAGGATCATTCAACGCATGGACTTCCTTCTCCTTTAAGCGGTCATACCAACTGCCGTTAATGATGCCGTGCCGATCCGGATAAACCCCGGTGAAAAGCGTGGGAACTCCAGTCAGACACTTCAGCACATGCAAATCCATTGTCGCATGAGAACAAACGGCCCCGTCACGAAGCAACTTCAAAAATCCGTCTTTCTGGAACTTTCCCGCATACCGCTGAAGATAATCCGAGCGCATTTGTTCCACATTGACAATGACAACCAGCCTGGGTACTTTACCGGTCGTACCCTGCGGCTGCTGGGCACCAACCGGGAAGCAAACCGCCAACCATGTAAACAGACAGATCACTGAGTTCAAAAAACGCATATCATTTATTTTCATAATATATCCCTTCCGGTCACCATCTCCGGATCCCGGACTCCTATCCATAAACCTTAATCAGCGGGTAAAAATAACCAATAAGTCGATAAACAACCGCATAATTCACTTATTGTTTCATCAAAGTAACCACGACCGGCTTATCTCCCGAAGAAAGCGTGATACTCAGTTTATTGCCGGTCAGGTTAGCGACACCCCGAAGGATATCACCTTGCGGCGTGGTCCACTCGGCCGTATACATGCCTGGCAGATCAGACGGTGTCAGTGTGGCTATTTTTTGCAGTTTCTCGTAACCCAGCAGTTTTCCGTTAATGACGATCAGTTTCTTTTGATTCTCTCCCTCATCGACCAGATCGACAAAATAGGTATCATTAAAATACAGGTTCCGCGGCTTGTACACTTCTTCATTGCCTTCTGTGGCAATCACCTCCGGGCTTTCCACCGGTGCAGATGCGGGAACAGGCGCTGCAACCATATTCTGCACCAGCCGGTTGGCCGGCAATTCCTTGAACTCGCCCAGGGCATCGGCCAACGCCTCAGCATATCCTTCTGTAAAATCCTTCGACCTTCCCACTCCTTCCTTACTCCAGACCACATTGTTCTGGCAATCTTTAAGCTGAACCAGCAATTTATTGGTAAACATCGAAGAGGTTTTTTCCAGCGCTACCGACAGTGCATCACAGTAATCCACCGGACGCTGATCTGATTCAAAAACGGTTTTGATGCCGTTTTCATTCAGTATTTTTTGTAAACCGGAACTGACACTGTAAGGATTAAATCCTTTCCCGATTTCGGAAAATTGTGTCGGGATGATCACATACTTGAACGGTTTCTGGCCAAAAGACAATCCGGCCAAAACTAAAAATAAAGTCATGCACACATATGTTTTCATGTCTCAGGTATTTCAAAATTAACTACGAGATTTTCAACGAGCCAAACTAATCATTTTTTCGCAAATATTGACACTTCATACTTTAAAATCAGTTCGTCGATAAAAAATATCCTGATTTATAGCATCTTATAATTACTCTCGTTCAGTTTACAGCCTTCTCCGGAATTGCCTGACCCTGCGTCGTCATCCTTATCCGTTACGCCTAAATTAAGACAATCAAATCTTTTTATTAAGGATTGTCATTTTTTTGCGGGCAATATTTTCATTTTAGAAAAATATTGTGATATTTGCAAAAGATCATTGAGTAAATGAACGTTTCGGCGAAGCAAGAGTGAACTAAGCTTGCTTGAGCTTTGCCGGGCATAATGACTAAGAAAAATGAAACAATTTTTTCACATTTCCATTCTCAGTATTCTATTCGGTATTCTAATCGGAATGCGCGAGTGAGGATGGTATGTGGAATTTATTCTAAAAGATATAGAGCCATTCTCTCAGCGGAGAATGGCTTTTTTAATATGTAATTATTAAATCATTTCATCATGAGTGACAGATTATACATTTTCGACACCACCTTACGGGACGGGGAGCAGGTTCCCGGGTGCCAGTTGAACACCGTTGAAAAAATTGAAGTGGCCAGGGCGCTGGAGGAATTGGGGGTCGATATTATTGAGGCCGGCTTCCCGATCTCAAGTCCGGGCGACTTTAAATCGGTGGTTGAGATCTCAAAGGCCGTGACGTGGCCCACCGTTTGCGCGTTAACACGTGCCGTTGAAAAAGACATCGAGGTAGCCGCAGAATCGCTCAAATATGCCAAAAAAGGGCGTATTCATACCGGCATCGGGACATCCTATTACCATATCCATTACAAGCTCAATTCCAATCCCGAAGAAATTATCGAACGTGCGGTAAGAGCGGTAAAATATGCAAAAAAGTACGTCGAAGATGTTGAATTTTATGCAGAAGATGCCGGCCGTACCGAAAATGAATATCTTGCCCGTGTGGTTGAAGCGGTCATCAAAGCAGGCGCCACGGTCGTCAATATTCCCGATACGACTGGGTATACCCTGCCCGTCGAATTTGGTGAAAAGATCAGATACCTGTTCGAGCATGTGAAGGGTATCGAAAAAGCGACGATCTCCACGCACTGTCATAACGACCTCGGCATGGCCACTGCCAATACAATTTCAGGGATCATGAACGGAGCCCGCCAGGCCGAAGTGACCATCAACGGGATTGGTGAACGGGCCGGGAACACCTCGCTGGAAGAAGTGGTGATGACGTTGAAAAGCCGGTACAAGGTATTAAACCTGGATACGAATATCAATACAAAAAATATCTATCGTACCAGCAGGATGGTCTCCAATATGATGAACATGCCCGTACAGCCCAATAAAGCCATTGTTGGACGCAACGCCTTTGCTCATTCGTCCGGGATCCATCAGGACGGCGTATTAAAGCACCGTGAAAATTATGAGATTATCGATCCGAAAGACGTGGGGATCAACGAATCATCCATCTTGTTAACAGCCCGCAGCGGACGTGCTGCACTGAAATACCGGCTGGAAGCATTGGGATACGAGTTACCCCAGGAAAAGCTGAATGAGGTTTATGAAAAATTCCTGGAACTGGCCGACCGTAAAAAGGATATTCGTGACGACGATATTGCCATATTGGTAGGCGATGTGAATAAAAAAGAACGCAGGATCAGGCTGGAGTACCTTCAGGTGATCACCGGGAAAACGTTGGTACCCATTGCTACCGTGCGCCTGGATATTGCCGGTGAAAAATTCAACGCCACCTCATCAGGCAACGGGCCTGTGGATGCTGCCATCAAGGCAGTAAAACAGATCATCAGCCGGCAGGTTACGCTTGAAGAATTCCTGATCCAGGCGATTACCAAGGGAAGCGACGATGTGGGCAAAGTCCACATGGAACTTGACCATGAAGGTGTGAAATATTTTGGGTTTGGAGCCAACACCGATATCATTACTGCCTCGGTCGAAGCATTTCTGGATGCGGTTAATAGTATGCCGGTCAATCAACCGGTTGAAGATGAAAAAAAGAAAGTTAAAGTAATAAATTGACTCACAAGTCCTGAAGGCAGTTGCCTCAGGCAAAGTTTAAAAATATGGAAGCAAGAACTTTATTTGACAAGATTTGGGATGCCCATGTCGTGAAGCAGGTTGAAGGGGGCCCCAGCGTGTTGTATATCGACCGCCATTTTATTCATGAAGTGACCAGTCCTGTCGCTTTTCTGGGATTACAAAAACGCGGACTGACGGTTTTCCGTCCCGGCCAGACGACGGCGACTCCCGACCATAATGTGCCGACCATCGATCAGAACATGAGCATAAAGGATGAGCTGTCGCGCAATCAGGTGGAAATGCTGAAAAAGAACTGCGACAAATACGGGATTACGTATTACGGTTTAGGAAGTGACGGTCACGGGGTGGTGCACATCATCGGACCTGAAATGGGACTGACACAGCCCGGAATGACAATCGTTTGCGGCGACAGTCACACATCGACCCACGGGGCTTTTGGCGCCATCGCCTTCGGTATCGGTACCAGTGAAGTGGAGATGGTACTGGCCAGCCAGTGCATCATGCAGCCAAAGCCAAAAAAGATGCGTATCACCGTTGACGGCGAACTTAAAAAAGGGGTGACCGCCAAGGACGTCGTACTTTATATTATCTCACAGATCTCGACCAGCGGAGGAACCGGTCATTTTGTTGAATTTGCCGGATCAGCCATTCAAAATCTAAGTATGGAAGGCCGCATGACCGTCTGCAACATGAGCATCGAGTGCGGAGCCCGCGGAGGCATGATCGCTCCCGATGAAACGACCGTCGCCTACATAAAAGGACGCCGGTTTGCTCCAAAAGGTGAAGACTGGGATAAAGCCATAGCTTACTGGAAAACATTGAGGTCGGACGAAGGCGCTGTTTTCAATAAAGAATATCATTTTGATGCCGCCGATATCGAACCCATGATTACCTACGGCACCAATCCGGGTATGGGGGTAGGGATTTCGAAGTCAATCCCGCTGGGCAATGGTCTGAACGGTACTGATCAGGCGACATTTCTGAAGTCTTTGAAATACATGGATTTTAATCCCGGTGAACCCATGAAAGGGAAAAAGGTCGATTATGTATTTCTTGGGAGTTGCACAAACGGACGTATCGAAGACTTCCGCGCGTTCGCTCAGTTCGTAAAAGGAAAAAAGAAAGCCCGCAACGTGACGGTGTGGCTGGTTCCCGGCTCAAAATCTGTAGAACAGCAGATCATTGCCGAAGGGCTTGACAAAATTTTCGCTGAAGCAGGAATGCCTCTTCGGCAACCGGGCTGCTCGGCTTGCCTGGCGATGAATGATGACAAGATCCCGACAGGGAAATATGCGGTTTCGACGTCAAACCGTAATTTCGAAGGCCGTCAGGGACCAGGGGCCCGCACCATGCTGGCCAGCCCCATTACCGCCGCCGCCGCCGCCGTAACCGGCGTCATCACAGACCCCCGGGAAATTATGGAAGATTAGAATCTTGAAGATTAGAATGTCCAATGGAAGAAATAGATGCAAAGATTGGGTGAAATGGAAAAAAGTGATTTGGCAATTTTCAAAGAAAAAATGAAACAAAGAACTAAACAGTTCGCACATGATTGTGTTAAGTTTGCATTGGACTTACCCCATAATGCGCTTGGTAATCATATAGGAGGTCAATTAATCCGATGTTCGACATCGGTAGCTGCAAACTACCGGGCCTCATGCATCGCTCAAACAGTTCCTATAATAATTTCAAAACTTAGTATTTCCATTGAAGAGGCTGATGAAAGTGAATTCTGGATTGAATTTTCCAGGGAAGAACAACTATCAGATATTGAAGAAGCGGAAAAGTTAATCAGAGAGGCCCATGAAGTAACGTCAATTCTGATTAAATCCAGACAAACGCTTCAGAACAAATTCTAATATTCTAATACTCTAATATTCTAATATTCAATAAAATGGCTTACGATA
>CAZOYZ010000036.1:7552-10704 GCA_964584045.1 uncultured Prolixibacteraceae bacterium
ATTCTAATATTCTAATACTCTAATATTCTAATATTCAATAAAATGGCTTACGATAGATTTTCAACCATCCTGTCACCGGCAGTACCTCTGCCCGTCGAAAATGTCGATACCGACCAGATCATTCCGGCCCGTTTTCTGAAGGCAGTTGAGCGGAAGGGCTTTGGAGACAATTTATTCCGTGACTGGAGGTATGACAAAAACAATCTGCCTGTGGCTGATTTCCCTTTAAACAATCCCCGGTATTCCGGTAAAATACTTGTGAGCGGTAAAAACTTCGGCAGCGGGTCAAGCCGCGAACATGCTGCATGGGCGCTTTACGATTACGGGTTCCGGGTGGTTGTATCCTCTTTCTTTGCAGATATTTTCAAAGGCAATGCCATCAACAACGGCTTATTACCCGTCGTCGTTTCACCGGTATTCCTTGAAAAAATATTCACGGCAATAGAAAATGATCCCAAGACCACTTTTGAAGTGAATCTGCCGGAACAATCTTTTACGATCCTGACAACGGGCGAATCAGAGCCATTCGAGATCAATCCGTATAAGAAACATTGTCTGCAGAACGGGCTTGACGATATCGATTTCCTGGTTGCCATGAAAGAAGAAATAGCGGCTTTCGAAAAGAAATAACTAATGAGATGACAACAAAACCAGTAATATCTGAAAATAAGCAACTGACTATCATGGACACGACCCTGAGAGATGGCGAACAAACCTCGGGTGTCTCGTTCACGGAAACAGAGAAATTTAGTGTGGCCAAAGTCCTGCTTGAAGATGTTCACATTGACCGTATCGAAATCGCATCGGCCAGAGTATCGGAAGGGGAATTTAATGCCGCCCGTCAAATCATGGCCTGGGGTGCAGAAAAAGGTTATCTTGACCAGATAGAAATACTGGGATTTGTAGACGGCAAAACCTCTATTGATTGGATTAACCGGGCCGGCGGCAAAGTCTTGAACCTGCTCTGCAAGGGGTCGCATAAGCACGTCACGCAGCAATTACGTAAGTCGCCCGAAGAACACATTAACAACATCGTGCAGTCGGTCGATTATGCCACTCAACTGGGAATTGCAGTAAATGTTTATCTGGAAGACTGGTCGAATGGTATGCGCAATTCGAAGGACTATGTTCATTTTATGGTTTCAAACCTGAAAAAGATGAACATCAAAAGGATTATGCTTCCCGATACCCTGGGCATTCTGAATCCCGATGAAGCGTATGGTTTTTGTAAAGAAATGATCGACGCGTATCCGGATGTGACGTTCGACTTTCATGCCCACAACGATTATGATCTGGCCATTGCCAATGTGTTCAATGCCATTAAGGCAGGTATCCGTTGTGTGCATACCACGGTAAACGGACTGGGTGAACGGGCCGGAAATGCTCCCTTATCAAGTGTGATCGCCACCATAAAGGATCATCTGCATATGCACACACAGGTCAATGAGAGTAAACTTAACCGGGTGTCCAAGTTGGTAGAAAGCTTCTCGGGTATCCGTATCCCGACCAATAAACCGCTGATCGGGGAATTTGTATTTACCCAATGCAGCGGCATCCATGCGGACGGCGACAATAAAAATAATCTGTACTTTAATGACCTTTTACCCGAGCGCTTTGGCAGAACGAGAACGTACGCACTGGGAAAGACCTCCGGAAAAGCAAATATAAGGGCTAATCTGGAAGATCTTGGTATCGGATTATCGCCCGAAGATCTTAAAAAAGTCACTGATCGTGTGATCGCTTTGGGGGATCATAAAGAAACCGTAACGATCGAGGACTTGCCGTATATCGTTGCCGATGTGCTCCAGGAAAACATGGAGCAAAAAATTACGATCAACAATTACGCGCTCACTCATGCCATGGGGCTCAGGCCATCGGCCACGGTAAGTATTAACATCAACAGAAAGAAATATGAGGCCTCTGATTCAGGAGACGGTCAGTACGATGCTTTTATGAAAGCATTGAAAAGCATTTATAAACGATTGAAAAAACCGTTCCCGACGCTGCTCGACTATACCGTGACTATACCTCCGGGAGGAAAAACCGATGCCCTCGTCGAAACAGTGATCACCTGGGAACTTGATAAGGAATTCAAAACACGCGGTCTCGATTCGGACCAGACAGCGGCAGCGATCAAAGCGACATTCCGCATGCTGAACCTGATCGAAACCACAAAAATCGAGAAACGAATAACTGGTTAATATGAAGTTAAAATTAGCTGTACTCCCCGGAGACGGGATTGGCCCGGAGATTATTGAACAGGCCATGAAATCGGTGAAAGCCATTGCCGAAAAATTTAATCATGAACTGGAATATCATTATGGATTGACCGGTGCCGTCGCGATTGATCAGGTTGGTGAACCCTATCCGGACGAAACACACGAACTCTGCATGCGGTCGGACGCCGTATTATTTGGTGCCGTCGGGGATCCGAAATTTGATAACGACCCGAAAGCAAAGGTCAGGCCGGAACAAGGCTTGCTGGCGATGCGGAAAAGACTGGGACTCTATGCGAACATTCGTCCGGTAGAACCCTTTCAGTCACTGCTGCATAAATCACCGTTACGCCGTGAACTGGTAGATGGCGCTAACTTTATAGCAATCCGGGAGCTTACCGGCGGCATTTACTTCGGGGAAAAGGGGCGTAAAGATAACGGGAATATCGCATTCGACACCTGTACCTATTCGCGTGGTGAGATCGAACGTATCCTGAAGCTGGGATATGAATTCGCCATGAAACGCAACAAAAAGCTAACGGTGGTTGACAAGGCAAACGTTCTGGAAAGCTCGAGACTATGGCGTGAAATTGCCCAGGAAATGGCTCCCCGCTACCCCGAGGTGAAAACAGAGTACATGTTCGTCGATAATGCGGCCATGCAGATCATCCAATGGCCAAAAAACTTCGACGTCATGGTCACCGAAAACATGTTTGGCGATATATTGACCGACGAGGCCAGCGTGATCACGGGCTCATTGGGACTACTTCCTTCGGCTTCTGTCGGAATACACACTTCAGTGTTTGAACCCATACACGGGTCTTATCCTCAAGCCGCAGGAAAAGACATTGCCAATCCGATTGCAACGATTCTGTCGGCTGCTATGATGTTTGAATACGCGTTTAACCTGATGAAAGAAGGCCAGCTGATCAGGGA
>CAZOYZ010000036.1:10804-12197 GCA_964584045.1 uncultured Prolixibacteraceae bacterium
TGGAAATACAATCAAACTCAATGGCAATGAGATCTCTGACAAATTCCGCTTGTTGATCAGATTTTCCCGCTGCTGAAGACTGATCTTTCGAAACAATCCCCAACACCGGATACTTACAACCAAAGTTACTCCGCTGATAATCAGGATGGTGTAGACCAAAATAATCCTTCTGACGGAATCCGCAACTCCACCACAAATAAACCCATTTTGCAGATTGTTTGATTTCGTAAAAAGCATGGACCGAATTAATGAAAATATGTCAGTAAACTGTCAACTTTATTGAAAGAAATTTGTATATGGAGACAGGAGACCCGCCTTCTTGTTAAAACTTGTTAAACATTGCCAATGAATGAAAACCGGCAGAAATCTGGCATTCTTTATGCGTTATCTTTGCAACAATGAAATGACTGTTTATAATAACAAAAAATAGTTTTTAAAACTCAGACAAAATGAAGAATTTAAAAAAAGTAAGCTTAGCAGCTATCATCGCATTGAGTAGCGCTTTTGTCACACTTTGGGCCTACACAAAATATTTTGACGATCCTCAGATTATATCTGTGAATCAGAACCCGGCGTTGCAGTATACCAGCCTGCCCTCGGCCCCGCAGGGCGAGGCTCCCGACCTGACCTATGCGGCAGAAAGCTCTGTCCACGCGGTTGTCCATGTCAAAGTCAAATCGAAGGTGAATATCTCGTCATACGGGAATCCGTTTTTTGACTGGTTTTACGGTGACCGTTTTCAGCAAGAGCCTCAAATAAGGCAGGGAGCAGGTTCAGGGGTCATTATTTCCAACGACGGGTACATCGTCACGAATAATCATGTCATCGACGAAGCGGATCAGGTGAATGTCGTTCTGAATGACAAACGGGAATTTGAAGCTAAAGTCATTGGCACCGACGAAACGACCGATATTGCGTTACTTAAGATCAGCGCCGAAAATCTGCCGACGATCAAATTCGGGAATTCGGAAATGCTGAAACTGGGAGAGTGGGTTTTGGCGGTTGGAAATCCCTTCAACCTGACCTCTACGGTCACTGCCGGTATCGTCAGCGCGAAGGGAAGGAGCCTCAATATTAACCAGGCCGACATGAGCATTGAAGCGTTCATACAGACCGATGCTGCGGTAAATCCGGGGAACAGCGGAGGAGCATTAGTCAACATGAACGGTGAGTTGGTCGGGATCAACACCGCCATTGCCTCACAAACCGGATCCTACTCGGGGTATTCCTTTGCTGTCCCGTCAAGTATCGTCCAAAAGGTCGTTTCTGACCTGAAGGAATACGGGAGAGTACAACGGGCAATCCTTGGTGTAAGCATTGGTGACGTGGATGCAAAAATTGCCAAAGACTATCATCTGGACAAGATCGAGGGCGTGTTTGTAGGAGGAACCAC
>CAZOYZ010000036.1:12297-16697 GCA_964584045.1 uncultured Prolixibacteraceae bacterium
ATCAATCATGGTATAAAAATTGTTAGCTTAAACCAGGGAAAATTGAAAGATGCCGGTCTAAAGGCCGGGTTTATCATTACTCACGTGAACAAGCAGGAGGTTAAAGGAGTTTTTGATTTTGAGAGTATAATAAAAAGGGCAGATGGAGGCATTTTGATTGAGGGAATTTATCCCAACGGTGAACGTGCTTATTTTGTTTTTGGTTCAGATAATTAAACCCAAACTTAACAATTTAGCATCTTTCCCGGAATGTGTCAGCATAATTTGAATAACTGACCTTAAAAGTCTATATTTGCACGATTTTTTTGAAGGGTATATATGAGACAATTAAAGATTACGAAATCTATTACTAACCGCGAGAGCGCTTCGCTTGACAAGTACTTGCAGGAGATAGGGAAAGAAGAGCTTATCACGGTCGAGGAGGAAGTAGAATTAGCGCAGCGCATCAAAAAAGGCGACCAGGCAGCCCTCGAAAAGCTGACCCGTGCCAATTTGCGTTTCGTTGTTTCGGTAGCCAAGCAATACCAGAATCAGGGGCTGAGCTTACCTGATCTGATTAATGAAGGAAATCTTGGGTTGATAAAGGCTGCAGAAAAATTTGACGAAACACGCGGATTCAAATTCATCTCCTACGCCGTCTGGTGGATCCGTCAATCCATTCTTCAGGCGTTGGCTGAACAATCGCGTATTGTTCGTTTGCCGCTTAATCAGGTAGGATCGTTGAACAAGATCAATAAAGCGTATTCCAAGTTCGAACAGGAACATGAACGGAAACCCTCTCCCGAAGAGCTGGCCGACTCGCTGGAATTGCCGGCCGAGAAGGTCGCTGATACCTTGAGAGTTTCGGGTCGCCATATTTCGGTAGACGCACCCTTCGTGGAAGGTGAAGACAACAGCCTTCTCGATGTGCTCACGAACAATGATTCGCCAAATGCCGATCGGGCGCTCATTATGGAATCCCTTGCGCGGGAAATTGAACGCGCCCTGGCAACCCTCACTGAAAGGGAAAGTGACATTATCAGAATGTTTTTTGGGATCGGATGCCAGGAAATGACCCTGGAAGAAATCGGGGAACGTTTTGGACTGACACGGGAACGGGTTCGTCAGATCAAGGAAAAGGCGATACGCAGGCTAAGACATACTTCCCGAAGCAAATTACTGAAATCGTATCTGGGATAGTTCAATGGAACTGATACAATAAAAAAAACCGCCTGTTGGCGGTTTTTTTTATTGTATCAGTTCTACGCTGCGACGGACAAACTTATCGAGGTCTTCTCCCTTCAGCATACCGTTGGCCAGCAAAGCCAGATCGACCAGTTGCCGGGCAAGCTTATTATCTTTCCCAAAAACTTCCAGTTTCTTTCTTTTATCCTCTTCAAGCGTATCCGCCTTTTTCTTCAGGTCTTCCAGTTTTTCTTTTTCTTCCTGAGGAACTTCTTCTTCTTTTTTTCCCTCTTTAGCCTTTTCGAGGGCTTCCTGTTCCTTTTTTACTGACGTCAGTTCCTCCTTTATCTTTGACAGTTCCTGTCCAAGCGTTTCTTCCTTTTCATCAAGCACCTTCTTTACCAGCGGATGGTCCGTATTAACGATCAGGTTCAGGCTGTCCGGCAGATCACCGTAAAAATTCATCCCTCCCTGTAATTTACTCATGTCTTTCATCCGCCGCATAAACTCATTCCTGGTAATCACCATCGGCTGAGCCTTTTCACCCATTGCCTTGAAATCGACCACGTAATTTAATCCCTTTGGCTCAGGACAAACAGCCTGAAACACCGGACTAAGATCCTGCTTTTCTTCCCAGGTCATCTGTTCCTTCTCGTCCTCCTTGCGGATCAGATTCTCAATGACGTCCGAATCTACACGGACAAATCGTTTCTCCGTGTGCTTTTGCTCAAACTTATTGATCAGATGCGTGGCGAGAACATCATCCATGATCAGCACATCATATCCCTTATCCTTCGCATCCTGGATGAAGGTATATTGCTCATCCTGATTCGCAGTATACAGATAGACCAGTTTCTTGTCCTTGTCGGTCTGATTATCTTTTATCAACTTATCATATTCCGCGGACGTAAAATATTTTCCGTCCGTATTCTTCACCAGGAAAAAGCCCATGGCTTTTTCTTCAAACTTTTCATCGGTGAGCATACCATATTCAATAAAAATTTTCAGGTCGTCCCACTTCTTCTCAAACTCATCCCTGTTGTCCTTAAATAACTGGTTCAGGCGGTCCGCAACCTTTTTGGTGATATGCGAACTGATCTTTTTTACATTCGAGTCACTTTGCAAATAGGAGCGGGATACATTTAAAGGAATGTCGGGTGAGTCAAGCACACCATGCAGTAACGTTAAAAATTCCGGCACAATGCCTTCGACCGAATCGGTGACATAAACCTGGTTACAATACAACTGGATCTTATTTTTTTGAACTTCGATGGTATTCTTTATCCTGGGGAAGTACAGAATCCCTGTTAAATTAAACGGATAATCCACATTCAGATGGATATGGAAAAGCGGATCTTCGCTGTATGGATACAACTGCCGGTAAAAGCCTGAATAATCGTCATCCTTCAGATCGGCAGGCTTCTTCGTCCATGCAGGATTAGTATCGTTAATCTGATTATCTTCACCGGTTGGAACTTCCTTCCCGTCTTTCCATTCTGTCTTTTTACCAAAGACAACAGGAACCGGCAGGAATTTACAGTACTTTTTCAGCAACTCTGAAATCCTTGACTTATCCAGAAATTCTTTCGAATCATCATTGATGTGCATGATCACATCGGTCCCGACTTGTTCCCGTTCCGCCTCCTCAATGGTGTATTCGGGACTCCCGTCGCACAACCATCTCACCGCCTGAGCTCCTTCCTGGTATGATTTCGTGATAATTTCCACTTTCGATGAAACCATGAATGAAGAATAAAATCCTAATCCGAAATGCCCTATAATGGCATTGGCGTCATTTTTGTATTTCTCCAGGAACTCATTTGCACCCGAAAAGGCAATCTGATTAATATATTTTTCAATCTCGCCGGCCGTCATTCCGATACCACGATCCGATACCGTGATCGTCTTTTTCTTTTCATCCAACGTCACCTGTACCTTGGCCTCGCCGACGGGAATGCCGGTTTCGCCGCGCATAGCCAAAGTTTTTAACTTTTGTGTGGCATCTACTGCATTGGAAACAATTTCACGAAGAAAAATCTCGTGATCGGAATAAAGAAACTTCTTAATGATCGGGAATAAATTGTCACTTGAAACTCCAATTTTACCTGTCTGCATCTTTATCTGAATTTTAGAATTTAACACTTGTTGGCAAATGTCCTTTTCAAACCCTGTGCCATGTGCAAAAAATGACGAATTGTCACTTCTTTTCAAAATCGTTGGCGGACAAGAAACAATTACGGAACACATCTGTTTAGAAGTGAATGCACATATTTTCATTTGCAAGAATTAAAGTGTTCTATGACGGCTATATTTCTTACTGTAATCATCATTGCTTTTGGCATACCGGTAAAAGTAAGACCAAATTTGTCTTTTTTTGTGATCATTCACCACGGTTCACAATATTTATATCCTGAAAAGTCAATCGACGACAAGGCCGACAGTGCGATTTCTGCGGATCAGATCGTCCGGGGAAAGGCTCGGGTGTCAAATCTTCAGGAGCATATATGGGAAGATCAGCTATCAAAAAGTATGAAGTTGCATCAGAGCGGGAAGACAGATTATGCACTGGCCATAGCTACCCGGGTGGCAGAAGCATGCACAAAATCCGGTAACCGGTTATTCCTCATCCGTGCTCTGGTAAATTTAGCAACGATCCGGCTGGAAAACTATAAATTTGAAGAAGCGGCTAAAAATCTGTCGCATGCAGAGAAAATAATAAAAAATGATGATCCTGCGGATCTTCACTTTGCAATCAAAAACTGTCAGGGACTTATGTATTACCATATGGACAATTATCCGGTGGCAATCCGGTACTTCCAGGAAATTTATGACAGTCTTCTTCATAAAGTGGATCATACCCGGAAAATTTCGTTGTATAATAACCTTGGTCTTGTCCATTTAAGTATGGGGGAATTTTCACAGGCAGAAGCCTTGTTCAAAAAGGCACATCATGAAGCGATAACAACAAATTCATCATCTGCCGGCATCAATACCATGTTTAATCTTGGGAAGCTCTATTTTGAGAGAAAGCAGTATGCAAAAGCATGGGACCTGATCATGGAATCGCTTCAAAAATTTCAGGAAGAAGAAAAAAAAGCGAAAGCAGAGGAAGCGTCGCGGTTGATGGGAATGATTTATATGGACCAGGAAAATTACAAGCTGGCGTTAAACTTTTTTGAACAGTCCCTGGATCTGGCGCTGGAACTCCGTCATGCTCAATTAGTTTTGGAAAATTA
>CAZOYZ010000036.1:16797-19725 GCA_964584045.1 uncultured Prolixibacteraceae bacterium
AAGAGCGGACAAATCCAGCGCAGGTATCTGATCATCTTGTTTGTTCTGATCCTGGTTGTGCTTGGATTCTTTGTTTATTCTTTTTCCTATTACAGGAGAATGACCTACTTGCTGCAAAAGCAAAGCAGGCGTATCATGAACCAGCAGGCCCAGATCAAGCGTCAGAATGAAAAGCTGCAAAAGGCTGTAGGAACCCAAAACAAACTTTTCAGCATCCTTGCGCACGATTTAAGGAGTCCGCTGATCTCAATTTCCAATATTTCAAAACTGATCAACCTGTACATCCGGACCAGGCGCTATGACGATGCGCGGGAATTATCGCGGCAAATGGACCGGAAGAATGATCATTTGTTGGAATTAACAGATAATCTGCTTAGCTGGACAAAGAGCCAGTCGGAAGATTTCACCCCCAACCTGGAAAAGGCGGACCTGAACAAAATTGTTAACGACTGTTTAAAGATCTACGAGCCTGTTTCACTGGACAAAGAGATCACGCTAAGTTACGAGGAGGTTCATGACCTTTTCGTTTTGGCCGACGTGAATATGCTCCAAACGATTTTAAGAAACCTGATCAACAATGCCATCAAGTTTACATCCCGGACAGGCAAGGTCGAAATCATCTGCAAACAGGAATTTAAATTTGCGGAGATAACCGTTCGTGATAATGGAATAGGTATTTCAAAAGAGAATCTGGAAAAAATTTTTGAGCTTGATATCAGTAATACCCAAAGTGGCACGGAAGGTGAAAAAAGTACCGGATTGGGCTTATCGATCTGTAAAGAATTTACGGAGGCCATGGGAGGAACGATCCGTGTCGAGAGTAAAGAAAATCAGGGAAGCAGTTTTATTTTCAGGATTCCCTGTTTGAGTTAAGCTGCCGGGCGAAGCTTCAGGGATCGATCAGGCCATACTCCTTCGAATACTCAAGCATTTGCCCGGTATAGCTCTGGGTGTAATCAACGGTCACGTCAGTTACTTCCCCCCGGTCATTTTTCACAAGGCTAAGACGAGGGTTAAGGAACCCGGCATAAGGAGCAATATCCAGCTCTTTAAACCGTGCGATTACTTCCCTGTGCAACCGTAGATCGACGCGGACGCCATAGTTTTCCACTAAATCTTTAGCGGCCGTATAGTCACCTTCCGACTTGATCCGCTGAACTTCGCGCAGAAGCTCCCCGAATAAACCACGAAGCTTTTCATAATTCCGTATCCGGACGTATGTTTTCCCTTTTTTTTCAAAAAACTCGATGACATGGTCCCGGGCTCCGTTTTCAAACGCCCACCGTGCGATCAGTTGCCTGTTACGCATGTGTGATTCTTCCAGGTTTTTCCCCGGTTCTATTCGTGTTAACTGGGTCAGGAGGCCATTCCTGATATATGCATCATATTCTGCCCGTCCGGTCTCCGCCGAAGGAGCCAGTCCCAATTGCAGCAGTTTCTCATCGGTAATGTAATAAAGGGCAAACAGGTCAGCCCGGGTTTCTTCAATCGTGGAATAGTAGTTCTTCAGATCTTCCGGATTCACTCCGGGATTCATTTTCCCCGAACCGTGTCCGAGGCATTCGTGAAGGTCGACATGGAGGTTTCCCGCCAGGTAGCCGTACTGCCGGGCACGGGAAATTTCTTCAGGCGAGGCCGCAAACGCTTCCAGCATCCCGTTATTCAGAGAGTCCAGAAAGTACGAACGCGTGATATTCTCGATGGTAACCGACTTGGAGCCGTATGTCTCACGGATCCATTCCGCGTTCGGCAAATTAATGCCTATGGGTGTAGCCGGATAACAATCGCCCCCAAGCATGGCAACATGGATCACTTTTGCGCTCACTCCGCGAACGAGCGACTTTTTAAACTTCTCATCAACCGGCGAATTGGTTTCGAACCAGCCTGCATTCTCTGACAATACCCGGGCTCTCCGGCTGGTCTCCAAATCCTTGTAATTGACCATCGATTCCCAGCTTCCCTTCATGCCAAGCGGATCGCCGTAAACTTCAATAAAACCGTTTATAAAATCGACCTGTCCTTCCGATTCCTTCAACCAAAGAATATTGTACTCGTCAAACATACCGAGATCGCCCGTCACATAATATGCGATAAGCTTCCTTATTATTTCCTGTTGCTTCCCGTTTTCAGCAAAAGGAATGGCCTTCTCAAGCCAGTAAATGATCTGCCGGATCGCCCTTCCGTACTTCCCGTCAGCTTTCCAGACAATTTCCTTCAGTTCCCCGTTTTCCCTGATGAGTTGTGAATTCAGCCCAAAAGAAGGAGCATGTTCCCCTCCTGCCTTTCTCCTGTCTTCGTAAAACCGTTCAGCCTCACGTTGAGTAACGCCCCGGTAATAGTTCATTGCTGAGGTGGTCAGTAAATCCGTTTTACTGTCCAGGTTCACACGTTTCATTTCCGCATCAGGCTCAAAAATCACGTCCAGCAACTCGCCTGTTTCTCCGCTAACCCCGGAAGTCTTCAGATCGGACTGATGTAAAACAGTCTCAAAAGCCGCACGATCCAACCCAGGTTTGAGTTTATCGGTTGAATAATGGTGATGGATGCCATTCGCAAACCACACTCTTTTTAAATAACTGTGAAACGCAACAAAACTGTCCGAACTCCTGTCTCCCCTGAACGATTGATAGACTTTCTCCAGTAAATCCCTTATCCTAAGATTATACCTGTTATTCTGATCCCAGATGATGTCGCGTCCGCAAAGGGCGGCTTTGCTCAGATAATAAATATATTGCCGCTGTTTCAGGCTTAAATTTTCAAATCCGGTAAGTTCATAACGCAAGATCTTGATATCCTCAAATTTCTCAACAAATACTTCCATCACTCCACAGTTAAATTATTCTTCAGAAACCGCTCTTCGATCAAGGATGACATTCTGATCGAGCGACGCAACCAGTCCAATTTTATTTCCGCCTTTTCATCAGGTGT
>CAZOYZ010000037.1:0-1685 GCA_964584045.1 uncultured Prolixibacteraceae bacterium
ATCCAGCTAAAAAACCTGGATGGGGAATTGCTGTTTTTATACCTTCAGCAAACCGGAAGTTATATCTTTAATTTCAGGGGAAAAGAAACCATTTCGCTCGAAGGTAACCCGATCATACCCAACAGGTTTTATGCTTTTAAGGAAGGTGGTATTCTCAGGGGACCAAGAATTCAGCCTGTTTATTACTCGGATATTGCCGCTTGTTTTTTTGATCAGACCCGGTCAGCGCCTTTCGTTTTACGCGGCGATCAGATCGAATTCAAATTCAGGAACAGTAATAACGGACTGCACTTATTCTCATTTTCTGAACGCTCGGGACAGCTGATCGCCATCATGGGAGGCAGCGGTGTCGGCAAATCCACCTTGCTGAACATCCTGAACGGGAGTATCCCCGTTGATCAGGGCCATATTTTCATCAATGATCTTGACATCCATAAAGACAAAAAGGAAATCCAGGGCCTGATCGGATTTGTCCCCCAGGACGACCTGCTGTTTGAAGACCTGACCGTTTGGGAAAACCTGTACTACAATGCCTGCCTTTGTTTCGACGGATACACGGAGGAACAGATCAACGAAAAGGTGACCCGGGTACTTCACGAACTGGAACTTTATGAGTTCAAAGACCTGAAAGTAGGTAGCCCGCTCAGAAAATATATCAGCGGTGGCCAGCGAAAAAGGCTCAATGTTGCTTTGGAACTCATTCGTGAACCGTCTGTCTTATACGTCGATGAACCCACTTCAGGATTATCGTCGATGGATTCGGAGAAAGTAATGCTCTTGCTGAAGGAACAGGCGAGAAAAGGCAAAATCATCATGGTCAACATTCATCAGCCATCATCCATGATCTTCAAGCTGTTCGATAAACTTTGGATCATGGATAAAGGAGGAAGACCAATCTATACCGGCAATCCGCTTGATGCAATCATCTATTTCAAAACGGCCATAGACCATGTGAACTCAGAAGAATGTGAATGCCTGCAATGCGGCAATGTCAATCCTGAACAGGTACTGGAGATCGTTGAAACCAAGAAAATTGATGAAGCAGGAAATTTAATGCCCGAACGTCAGCTATCGCCCGAAGACTGGTACCAGCGCTATAAAAAACACGTCGAACCGGAGAATGCAAAAGAGGTAAACACGGGAACCGAAAATCCCAAGTCGTCCTTTAAAAAACCGGGCAGGCTAAAACAGTTTATCATTTTTCTGAAACGTAACCTGAGGATCAAAGTAACAGACAGGCAGTACCTGTTGATCAACATGATTGAAGCGCCGTTGCTGGCGCTGATCGTAGGCTATTTCACCCGCTTTGCCGAAGGCAACCAATATATTTTCTTTGAAAATAAAAACCTGATCTCCTATCTCTTCATGGCGATTGTCGTGGTGCTGTTCATGGGCATGAGCGTGAGCGCCGAAGAGATCATCAAAGACCGGAAGATCCTTCAGCGCGAATCGTTCCTCAATCTCAGCCGGTTCAGTTATCTGAATTCAAAGATCCTTTTTCTGGTGTTGCTTTCGGCCTTCCAGACCTATTGCTTCGTTCTGGTTGGCAATACCATCCTGGGAATTCACGGTATGAACTTTCCCTATTGGATGGTCCTTTTTTCAGTTGCCGTTTTTTCAAACATGATGGGACTGAACATCTCGTCGGCTTTTGATTCAGTCGTGACGATCTATATCCTGATCCC
>CAZOYZ010000037.1:1785-19531 GCA_964584045.1 uncultured Prolixibacteraceae bacterium
TCAAACAGTCGGAAGGAAGCGGATTCCTGTTTTCCCAAAAAATGAAATACCACAACAAATCGCTGGAAGACTTGATGATGAACGCGGGATCGAAAGAATATTACAGGGAAACCCGGAATGGGATTATGCAAAAAGTGGCGCCCGTTTATAAAAAGCCGGACTTCAAAAATGGCCGGGCTCATTTTCTTTCATCCGAGAAAATTATCGGGGGTCTGGTTACAGGCACTCTCGCTTTTAACCTCATCGTCATTTGGGTAATGAATATAATCCTTTATGTTGCTTTATATGATGACTGGATACGCAGGATTTTATCAGGAAAAATACCGTATATTCGTGTAAGTTTTTGGCCAAAAAGATAAAGAGAGAGGCGTCCCGTGAATGGGTATATCGTCCCGGTTTAACAATGATGAGCATAATCTGCAATGGAAGAAACTCTGAAAACTAAAACACTGATCCTCAGGAACGACATCAGCGAATTGAACAAGCTCGTTGCATTCCTGGAATTACTGGAAGAAGAATGGAATTTGCCCCCGGCTGTTGTACCACCGGTCAATCTGGCGCTGGAAGAAGCTCTTTCGAATGTGATCTTTTATGCGTTTGAAAAAGACTCGGAGAATGAGATCAGCCTTGATGTGAAGCTGGAAGGTACCGTAATGACGATGGTTCTTTCCGATGAAGGAAAACCTTACGACCCCACTCAAAGAGAGGACCCGGACATCAATCTGCCGGCAGAGGACAGGCCAGTCGGTGGTTTAGGCATTTTCCTGATCAGGCAAATCATGAACGAGGTCACCTACAACCGCGTCGGCAATAAAAACCAGCTGACCATGGTAAAACGATGGACCCCATGAAAAATTTCCGCGCTGTTGGCCGCCTTGAAGCAGCCACATGTAATACACCGATTGCAGTGAATTAAATTTAAAAATAAATGTATGAAAATCGCAACTCAAACCAATGGTTCTGAAGTATTTGTTCAGGTAGAAGGAAGGATCGACACAACGAATTACAATGAATTTGAAAGTGCTGTGAATGAGGTCTTGAAAGAAGATGTCAAGCAAATCTATCTCGATTGCGGCGGACTGAATTACATCAGCAGTTCAGGCCTTCGTGTTTTTCTGACAATACAGAAAAAGATGATGGCTGCCGGTGGAAAATTGAAATTATTTGGCATGCAGCCGTCAATAAAGGAAATATTCGATATTTCGGGATTTAGTTCCATTTTTGCTATTTTCCCGGATAAGGCAGCCGCTCTTCAGGCATGAGACCGGAAAGCGGAGAACGGAAAACGGCAGATGATTTCAGAATTGACGCTGCCTGAAGGTTTGACGGCTGTGCCGTTTCTACATACTCTATAAATGGTAATAGTAAATGATATGCGGTACCTGCTACGCTGCGTAAAAATGCTGGCGGTTTTATGGATCGTTTCTTCGTGTTCGAAAGAAACGGAATATCCCCAGTCTATCGTTCAGTTTTCGACCATCGATGCGCTGATGCAGGGCGTTTACGACGGCACAAATTCTCTTTCGGAACTTGCCCGTCATGGTGATTTCGGCACTGGAACTATCGATGCACTCGATGGCGAGATGATCTTTCTGGATGGTTCATTTTACCAGGTAAAAGCTGACGGAAAGATTTACAGGCCTGAAGGCGGCATGCTGACCCCATTTGCAACGGTCACTTATTTCCATCCCGAAATGAACGTGCCGATGCCGGCCATGTCGTTCAGTGAATTTAAATCGGCTGTCGACACCCTGATGGTCAGTGCCAACCTGTTTTATGCAATAAAACTGCATGGCACGTTCACCAGGGTAAAAACAAGAAGCGTACCCGCTCAGCAGAAGCCTTACCCTCCCCTTATTGATGTAGCGGCCACACAGCCCGAATTTGAAACACAAAGCGTTACCGGAACATTAAGCGGATTTTACTGTCCCCCGTTTGTGACCGGGATCAACGTTCCGGGATACCACCTCCATTTTTTGTCAGACGACCGTGCTTTCGGCGGACATTTACTGGAATTTGAAATGAAGGAAGGAGTGTTGTGGCTTGACCGGATCACTGATTTCAGACTGATGCTGCCGGGCGAAGGAGGTTTCCTCGATACAGACCTGACCAATGACCTTTCGGACGATCTGGAAGAAGTGGAAGGAGGATGAAAAATTATTACCTTGCACGATCAAATTAAATTTACCTGCCATGATTGACATAGACGAACTTGACGACAAGTTTAGCATCGAAGGCGAATTAGGTTTTGCCCAACTGGAAAATGACCTGGTCTTTGCCACCATTTCAAATAAATATGCCGATGCCGATATTTGTCTTTACGGTGCTCACATTACGAGCTTCAGGCCCCACCATACCATGGAGATCCTGTGGATGAGCCCGCTGAGCAACTTTGAGGAAGGTGCCCCGATTCGCGGAGGGATCCCTGTGTGTTTCCCCTGGTTTGGACTCCACAAGACTGAACCTGACAAACCACAGCATGGCTTTGGGAGGCTCATGTACTGGAACGTTACGGAAACTGCCTCGATGCCAAACGGCGAAACCATGATGCGGTTAGAGTTATGCTCTTCAGAGAAAACAAAAACGTTCTGGCCGCATGATTTCTGTGCCGAAATGACGATCCATGTCGGAAGAAAATTAACCGCGTCATTAAAGGTGACCAATACCTCATCCGAACCGTTTGAATATGGTTGTGCCCTTCATTCCTATTTTACCCTGTCTTCCATCGAAAACATCACGATCGAAGGACTGCAAAACACGAAATACCATGATCAGTTGCAGCCTGGCGATTTCATTCAGGAAACACCTGAACTTATTATCCGGCAAGCCGAAACGCGGCATTATTATAACACCGGATCCCCGGTGATCATTGCCGACCCGGTATTCAGAAGAAAGATCCGGGTCGAAAAGGCAGGAAGCAACGTGACCACGGTCTGGAACCCGTGGAAGGAAACCTGCGCGAAGATCCCGGATTTGCCGGATGAAGCTTATCACGTTTTTGTTTGTGTTGAAACAGTCAATTCTTTTGAGGACACCATTCATCTGGCGCCGGGAGAAGTCCATGAAACGTCCGCGGTGATCGGTTTGGAAGAATAAAAACCCTTTTCATGCTCCTGTTTGCGTTTGAGTTGTTAAATTTGAAGCGTATATAACAAGAGGATGAGATGATGATGACGGAAAAATTTCCTTCCAGACTGCTGGAGAATGCGGTCAACGAATTTTCAAAGCTGCCCGGCATTGGAAGGAAAACAGCATTGAGGTTGGTGTTGCACCTGCTAAAACAGGATGCAGACGAAGTTGAGACGTTTGGCAACAGCCTGATCCAGCTTCGTAACGGCATCAAACATTGTAAAATTTGTCACAACATCTCGGATACCGACATTTGTCATTTATGCAGTCAGCCCGGACGCACTTCCGAAATGATCTGTGTGGTCGAAAACATCCGGGATGTCATGGCCATTGAAAATACCGGTCAGTTTAATGGATTATATCATGTTCTGGGAGGGATCATTTCTCCCATGGATGGTATTGGTCCGTCCGATCTGGAAATAAACTCGCTGGTCGAACGTGTGCGGGAAGGAACGGTCGAAGAGGTGATCCTGGCCTTAAGTACGACGATGGAGGGTGATACGACCAATTTCTTTATTTTTAAAAAACTAAAGAATTTCAATGTAAAGATTTCGACACTGGCAAGGGGCGTTTCGATCGGTGATGAACTGGAATATACTGACGAGATCACCCTGGGGAGGTCCATTAAGAACAGGATGGATTTTGAGAGTTCCGTTTCACAGTAAATTCGATGAATCACAAACAGTTAACATACGGACAAATCCGGTTAAGGCCGCTCGAACCTGAAGATCTGGAATTTCTTTACAGTTGGGAAAATGATCCGACCATTTGGAAAGTCAGCAACACGTTTGCCCCGTTTTCGCGATTTATCCTGAAACAGTATATCCGGGAATCGCACCGTGACCTGTTTGAAACCAAACAACTCAGGCTGATCATTGAGGATCTGACGGGCAAAGCGGTGGGCGCAATCGACCTGTTCGACTTTGATCCTTACCATCAGCGGGCAGGATTAGGCATCCTGATCTACCACACCGGCGACCGGAGGAAAGGGTTTGCCACCGACGCTTTGCAGCTGATGTGTGATTATGGAAAAAATACGTTGGGATTACACCAGCTGTATGCCCACATCGGATCAAACAACCCGGGAAGCCTTTCCTTGTTTGAGAAAGCAGGTTTTCAGATCACAGGAACAAAAAAAGAGTGGATACGAACCCCTGACGGATGGATCGATGAAATGATCATCCAAAAGATCCTTTAATGTTTTTGAGGTTATCACTCCGGCTTAGCGCACTCCCGCCAATAGCGGGCTGTTTGATGTTTCCGTAGCCGTACATGGCGGTTGACCGTCAAACCGCATTTAACAGCATATCCCGCCGAATTCGGGTATGTCTTTTAAAAAAACATAGCTTCCCGCCTGAAAATCGATCTTGCAGCAATAATGATCCAGTCCGTTGGAGACGATCAGGTAAGGCACCCGGAACTGCATGTTGTACCGCGCGATCTGATCAAAGGCGGCCTGCGTAATCCTGATTTCCGGTGCTTTAAATTCAGCTGCCAGTAAGGGAGCACCCGTCCGGTCACAGATCAGCAGGTCTGCCCTGAACGGATTCCGGTTCACCTTCAGCCCGCGTTCAATGACCATTAAGGCCGGCGGAAAACCTTTTTCACCGGCCAGATACCGGATAAAATTCTGACGTACCCACTCCTCCGGCGTTAATACCAGGAATTTTTTCCGGACCTCATCAAAAATAAATGTTTTACCGGCATTGTGCCTGGTCCGGAAAGAATAAGATGGCAAATTTAATTCCGGGAGCATCTTTAGCTGTTGCAAAATTGTATTTTTGTATTGTTGTCGATTTACCGGCATTCTGTATTCCGGTCTGTTCTTCAAAATTGCAAAAAATAATGGTTCTGATGAAGACAAAAAATGAAATAGTTGAAAACTGGCTTCCCCGGTACACCGGGCGAAAGCTTGAAGATTTCGGTCCACATATTCTTCTGACGAATTTCCAGCATTATGTTGAAATTTTTGCAGAACGATTTAATGTACCGGTTGTCGGAGAAGAAAAAAACATGCCCAATGCGTCAGCAGAAGGAATAACCATCATCAATTTCGGGATGGGGAGCCCCAACGCGGCGACCATCATGGATCTGCTCAGCGCCATCCAACCTCAGGCTGTTTTGTTCCTCGGCAAATGCGGCGGACTGAAAAAAAAGAATAAACTCGGCGACCTGATCCTTCCCATTGCAGCGATACGCAGCGATGGCACATCGAACGAATATCTCCCGCCCGAAATCCCCGCGTTACCGGCATTCAGCCTTCAGCGCGCCGTATCGACGGCGATCAGGGAAAACCGGCAGGACTACTGGACCGGCGTGGTTTACACGACGAACAGACGCGTCTGGGAATATGACGAACGATTAAAAAAGTATCTGAAAAAATCACGGGCCATAGCCGTTGACATGGAAACGGCGACGATCTTCACGGTTGGATTTGCCAACCAAATCCCCTCGGGAGCGCTGCTGCTGGTCTCCGACCAGCCTATGATCTCTTCAGGAATCAAAACAGAAGTCAGCGATCAGCGGGTTACATCCAGTTTCGTGGACAGCCACCTGAAAATAGGGGTAGATGCCCTGCTGGAAATTAAAAATAACGGTCGTTCGGTAAAACACCTGCGGTTCTGATATTGATCCTTGATTATTAAGCAGATGGAATACGAAGAAATATTAACCAACCTGAAAAAAAAGATCTATCATCCCATCTATTTTCTGATGGGAGAAGAAAGCTTTTTTATTGATCAGATCTCTGATTATCTTGCGGAAAACGTGCTCGCAAAAACTGAGCAGGACTTTAACCGGCATATTCTGTACGGAAAAGATGTCGATGCCCATACCATCATCACTTATGCCCGGCGATTTCCGATGATGGCCAATTATCAGGTGGTGATCATCCGTGAAGCCCAAAACATAAAGAAAATAGAAGATCTGGAACCTTACGTGAACAACCCGCTGAAATCAACGATCCTGGTGATCAACTATAAATATAAGACCATCGACCGCCGGAAAGGGTTCGCCAAAGCTGTTGCCAAAAAAGGAATACTTTTCGAATCAAAAAAGATTTACGAGAATAAGCTTCCGGCCTGGATCACCGGTTACCTGGCTGAACAACAGTACCACATTGAACCCCAGGCGTCGGCCATGCTTGCCGAATACCTTGGAGCCGACCTGAACAAAGTGACAAACGAATTGAACAAGCTGATCATCAGCCTTCCGAAAAACACCAGGATCACCCCCGACCATGTGGAAAAGAATATCGGGATAAGCAAGGATTTTAATGTTTTTGAATTGCAAAATGCCCTGGGGGAGCAGAATGTCCTTAAATCGAACCAGATCATTAATTATTTTGCGGCAAATCCTGTCTCAAACCCGCTGCCGCGGACGATCTCCAACCTGTACTTTTATTTTATGAAGATACTGACTTATCATTTTCTGGAAGACAAATCGCAGAATGCCGTTGCTTCGTCCCTGCAGGTCAATCCTTATTTTGTCCCGTCGTACGTGGCTGCTGCCAAACGATATCCTGTAAAAAAAGTCGTCGAAATTATGGCTGTCCTGCGCGAATTCGACATGAAATCCAAAGGATTGGGCAATGTCTCATCCGACATGGCCGACCTTCAGAAAGAAATGATCTATAAAATCCTGCATTGATGACAATCCTTATCATTATTATCACAGCCCTTATATCGGTTACCGCATTCAACCGGTATGAACTGATGGACAAGCTTCAGTTTAACGCCAGCAAGATCTGGCATCAAAAGGAATACTACCGGTTAGTCACTCACGGTTTCATCCATGCAAACTGGGAACATCTGATCGTGAATATGATCGTACTGTTTTCGTTTGGCAGAGTCATCGAGTCTTATTTTGAATACGGTTTTGGGCGTATGGCTCAGGCTTATTTTCTGCTCTTGTATTTCGGCGGATTGATCGTGTCGAATACCTATGCCCTGTTCAAACACAAAAACAATTATTATTATAACGCTGTCGGTGCCTCCGGGGCTGTGTCGGCCGTTCTTTTTGCTGCGATCTTCTTTGATCCCTGGCAAAACATTTATTTTTTCGGTGTCCTTCCTGTCCCGGGAATTGTATTTGCGGTTCTATACCTGATCTATTCCTGGTATATGAGCCGCAAACAACAGGATCAAATTGCACATGATGCGCACTTTCTGGGGGCGCTCTTTGGATTCGTCTACCCGGTCGTGTTAAATGGGCGTTTGTTGGAACATTTTATTGATCAGCTCTTTATGCTGGTATGAGCACAAAACTTTGAACCTCCTGTATGGTCTATGATTTAATCGATGGTCAATTCGTAAAACGGGGAGAAAAGATATTCGGAACTGAAATCCGGGAACAACTGCTTTTCGCCGACTCCATGCGTGCGATCCGGAACCAGGTGTTATTCTGGGATGAACACTGTGCGCTGATGAACCTCCATTTCCAACTCTTAAACCGTAAATCGCCTGATTTTTTAATCAATAAAGCACGGGAACTGAAACGTCAGATTGAAAGAATGATGGTCAAAAATAAACTCTTCAAAAGTGCCCGGATCGATCTCGTGTTATTTGAGAACGGTAACCAGACCTGTTACCTCACCAAGGCAGGTGCCATTGATTCCACTTCCTATGAACTAAATCAGGAAGGTATGATCTTAACGATCTTTAATCGGATCTGCAAGGCTTCTTCCCCGTTATCTTCACTTCGTATGGGATCCGATCCATACTGGAAAATACTAAGGGCATTTCAGTCTTCCTGCCTCACAGAAATGGTACTTCAGAATGAAAAGGGGTGCCTGTTGGAAGCTCCTGAGCAAAACCTGTACGTAGTTCAGGGCATGGAAGTCCATACCGTTGGTGCGGGGTCGGGTGTGTATATGGACCCCGCCCGGGAAACCATCCTGAAAGTCTGCGAAAAAAGCGGTTTATCGATCCGGGAAGACGAATTCCTGGATGCGGAAGACCTGCTTCACGCCGACGAAGTCTTCCTGGCCGGCGATATCCAGGGAATACAATGGATAAAAGGCTTCGGAATGAAGCGTTACCTGAATAAAACAGTCCGAAAATTAAATGACCTTCTGAACCGCGAACTGAGCATCGGATAGTGGTGATAGGGCATGAAGTACCGAACACAGGAACTCCGGTGACTGACGACTTTTTTCAGTTCAAAGACGGGTTTTCGGGAAAATGTTCCCACAGTGAATATTTCCCGCCCATGCTTCTTACTGTTTCAATCCACATCAGTTTCCGGGAAGGACAATCCATGACATTTGCCTCTTCAATATCAGAGACCAGCCACGAATTTTCGTTCAGTTCTTCTTCGAGCTGTCCCTTGTCCCAACCGGAATAGCCCAGAAAGAAACGGACCTGATTAGGGCCTACCAAACCTGAATTGATCAGTCTTTTCAGTTCCTCGAAGTCGCCGCCCCAGTAAAGGTTATCCTTCACGTGAATACTCCCGGGCAGTGTGTTACCCAGGGAATGGATAAAATAGACCGTATCGGTGTTTACAGGCCCGCCAATGGATATATCCGTCTCAAAATTCTTTAAATCACTCAGTACTTCATTGACGGGAAAATCTATTTTCTTATTCAAAATAAATCCGACAGCTCCTTTTTCGCTATGTGCCACAAGAAGCACTACCGAACGATTGAAATAACTCCCGGGAAGAAACGGTTCGGCAATGAGGATCCTTCCCTTGCGCGGCGCCACATGGTTGGTCTCTATTTTAAATATGTCGATATTCAGGTTCATCGGCGTATCTTTTCAAATCATCAGCATATTTTATCCCTGCTCCGGGAAAATTCAAATCCGATTCAATTTAGAAAAATTTGACTACTTATCAAACAGACAGAACATAAAAATTAAAAGATAATTAACTTTTTTATTCTTTTTTATTCTTTTCCCCCTGAAACAGGCCCGGAAAAGTAAAGTTCAGATCCCTAATGTTTGGGTAAGGAGGTATCGTGAATGGCTTTTTATGTTTATTCTTCTTCTACAACGAGGAAGATGTCTTCGTTTTCTCTTTTCATCAGAAATTGCTCGCGGGCGAATTTTTCAAGATTCTGCCGGTTCGTCTGAAGTTCATGGATCTTTCTTTGATCGGACCTTATCTTGTTTTTGAGAAATTCCTTTTGCTCGGTTAATTGTTCCAGCTTCTGCTGATCACGAAAATGGCTGATCAGGTTATATTCGTCGAAAAAGCTGATCCACAAGATAAAAAAAACACCTGCAAAGAACATTTCCCTGCTGATTTTTTTCGTGACCGATGATGCCGGCTTTCCCATAATTATTTATTTGAAACAAAAATAATGGATCCGGCCCAATAAAAAAAGGGATGGCAGGTTCATTATTTTACTTCTGTTCCGGCAAAAAATCCGGATACAGATAATCCAGGGGGGGTACAAAGTTTTCCTTAACTGTACGTACCGATGTCCAGCGCAGCATATTGAAAACAGATCCGGCCTTATCATTCGTTCCTGAGGCGCGCGCACCGCCGAAAGGTTGCTGCCCGACCACCGCACCGGTCGGCTTGTCATTAATATAGAAGTTGCCTGCTGCATTTTCAAGCCGCCTGGTAATCTTTTCAATTTGATACCTGTCTTGTGAAAAAACAGCGCCGGTCAGGGCATAAACCGATGTTTTATCCAGAATATCGAGCGTTTCGTCCATTTTTTCATCCGGATAGACATAGATGGTCAGAACAGGCCCGAACAATTCTTCGGTCATGGTGATATAATCCGCCTTTTTTGAGAGGATCACAGTTGGTTCGATAAAATACCCGGCAGACTTGTCATATTTTCCTCCAAAAATCAGCTCGGCATCTTCGTCTGTTTTGGCTCGCTCGATATAACTCACCAGTTTATCAAACGATTCCTCGTCGATGACCGCATTGACAAAATTAGTAAAATCTTCCGGGGGTCCCGTTTTTACGGTTGCCAGATCCCGGGCAAGGCATTCACGAAGCCGGGGCCAGATGCTCTCCGGAAGATACACCCTGGAAGCAGCAGAACATTTTTGTCCCTGGTACTCAAAGGCACCCCGCACGATTGCAGTTGTCAAGGTACGGGGATCGGCGGTATGGTCAGCAAAAATAAAGTCCTTTCCACCCGTTTCGCCAACGATCCGGGGATAAGACCTGTACTTGTGAATATTTTCTCCGATCATTTTCCAGATCCCCCTGAATACACCGGTCGACCCCGTAAAGTGTATTCCGGCAAATTCAGGATGAGCCAGTACCGCGTCTGCAGCGACCTGCCCCTGAACAAAGATCAGGTTGATCACTCCATCGGGCAACCCGGCCTCCTGAAGTACCTCCATGATCACCGATGCCGAATAGACGGCGGCTTTTGAAGGCTTCCACACCACGACATTTCCCATCATGGCAGGAGCCGACGGCAGATTCCCCGCGATGGAAGTAAAATTGAACGGAGTAAGCGCAAAAACGAATCCTTCCAGTGGCCGGTATTCATTGTAATTCCATTGTCCCGGCGCCGAATCAGGCTGCATGCCGTAAATTTCGACCATGCAACTCACTCCAAACCGAAAAAAGTCGGCCAATTCACAGGCCGCATCAATTTCCGCCTGATGAACATTCTTTGATTGTCCAAGCATAGAAGCCGCATTGATCTTATCCCGGTAGGGCCCGGCGAGCAGGTCGGCAGCTTTCAAAAAAATCGCCGCACGATGCTGCCACGACAAATTCGTCCATTTTAACTTTGCTTCTAATGCCGCATCGATCGCCATCTGCACATGTGACGAATCGCCCTGATGATAGTATCCCAGGGTATGGTGGATATCATGAGGCGGAGCAAACCGCACACGATGGTCGGTAGTTACGGCTTTCCCTCCGATAATCATGGGTAATTCCGCTTCCACAGCGCGTAATTCCTGAAGTTTTGCTTTTAATCCGGCTCTCTCCGCGGACCCGGGTGCATAGATCCGAACCGGTTCATTCTTCACTGCCGGTACTTTGAAAATTCCTTTAGGCATGGTCGTCAAATTTTTTATAAAACTACGGATTCCAAAAATCCTGTACCCTAATAAAAGTCAGCTTTCAAAAAAGCATCCTCCTCTGTACACAAAAAACTTTATTCCGCATCAAAAATTATTATATTTATGCGTTTTTAACAGATTAGCTCATTCATGCTTAATTTAATATCCAAGTTTATACCCAAGTCCTTTAAGCCGGGTTCAAATCAGGAAAGACTCAACGTAGCCGGATTGTATCTTGTCATGACCGTTGGATTGCTTTTCAGCATGTTTGATTTTACAGTGTCTGTGGCGGGCTATTCAAAATACGCGTGCATCCCGGGTGACCTTTCTCTGATCGTCATCTTCCTGACCGGACTCCTTTGCCTCCGCCATTCACAGACAGAGTTTGCTGTTAACACGGTATACCTGATCCCTTTTGCGCTTTATTTCTACTTTATCTCCGACGCTTTTGCCATTCTTCCTCCCCATTCAACCATCAGACAAACGTTATGGTCGCTCATCGCTGCTTTTTTGTTTATCCTTTTTTTCGCACCTCATTGGAAAAAAATCACGACGCTGTACGGAATTGGCGTGATCACCCTCACCTATCATCTTTCAGTAGCCGATCGTCTCCGCGATATCACCACCTTTTACTGGACAGATGACGCGGCTTTAAATCCCTATGCCATCCTTACCGGAACAGGACTGATTTGCCTGCTGTTTTCCTGGAAATTCGCACACTCCCTTCGTGAGCTGAAAAGAAAGGTTGAAGAAACAGAAAACGCTGTGTCGCAGGCTTTCCGCCAATTTCCACAGGGATTGCTGCTCCTCGAAATAAAACGGGATGAGATGGATCATCCTGTTGGGCTGCAATCGCTGAAAGTAAACAGAGCTTTTGAGTTAATGTTCAAAGTTGGACCAAGGGAAATGAGGAATGTAGATGCAGACCTTATTTTTCCAAAAGTCTTCGGAAAGTCGTTTGACTGGAATGACTTTTTTATGTATTCCAAAAAAAACAAAACCGAATTACACCTGGAGCACCTGGAAAAATGGATTGAACTGTCTGTTTTGGTATCCGGAAAAGACCAGATCGCCTGCATCCTTTGTGATCTTACCGCCAAACAACACCAAATTCTTAAACTGGAAGAAAGCAGCATGCGTTACAAGGTTCTTCTTGAGGCGATACCCGATCTTTTCTTTATCATTGACAAGGACGGCCTTTATAAGGATTTTGTCGTGAAAGAAACAGAGTTACTTCAAATCAAACCAAACGACATCATCGGCCATTCCATCTTTGAAGTGGGTTTTTCCGAAAACATGTCGCGAAAAATCTACCAGTGTATCCAGGACGCGATCGGGAAAGACACCATCGAAACCATCGAATATGCGCTGAATGTGGAGAAAGGTACCGCGATGTTTGAAATGAGGATTGCAAGGCTGGACGACCAGTCGGTCATCACGATTGCACGCGATATTACCAGGCGCAAAATTACCGAAATGAAACTGGAGGAAGCCAGACAAAAAGCCGAAGAAGCCGATGAACTCAAATCGGCTTTCCTGGCTAACATTTCGCATGAAATCAGAACTCCGATGAACGCCATCATTGGATTCTCGCGCATGATCGGTTCTCCGGATTTTGATACCGAAGAAAAGGAAAAATTTATCGAGATCATTGTCAGCAACGGAAAACTCCTGATGGAAATGATCAATAACATGATCAGCATTTCCAAAATTGAAAGCAACCAGGTACCGGTAAGCAAGGGGATTTGCAAGATCAATGATCTTATGGTCGAGCTCTACCGGGAGTACAGCATGGAAATGATCAACAAACCCGTGCGACTCAAACTCCAGGCCGAAAACCCGAATCCCAAGTTCAGTGTGGTTACCGATAAATACCTGCTGACAGAGATCCTCAAAAAACTCATCGAAAATGCCATCAAGTTCACTCATCAGGGAGAAGTGGAATTTGGCTACCGCACCGAGGGAACAGAGAAAATCAGCTTTTTTGTCAGAGACACCGGCATTGGTATCGACCAATCAGACATTGAGCGCATTTTTGAACGGTTTCTTCAGATCGATCATTCGACAACAAGAAAATATGAAGGAACCGGTCTCGGACTGGCCATCGTCCGTCACTATACGGAACTTCTTGGTGGAAAAATCGAGGTAAAATCTGAGGTCAATCAAGGCTCTGAATTTTCGTTCTCGATACCTGTCGAAAACGAGTCTGCTCCTTTGAAAATCGTCCGTTGATCCCCGCAGAAATTTAATAAAAATATAACAAAAGAAATCATTCCGAAAGAATGAAAAAAATTTGTGTTCCTTTTCAATCTGACTGTCTGACTGCCTGTTATCAAACGACATACGACCTTCTTTGTCAAATTGGCTTCCCGGAAACGGAAGGAAGCTTACCCGGCGGATTTAAATCTTTATACTCATTCCAAATTATGAACTTAATGATAACGGAAAATTTCCAATTATGTGTACTTTTGCCTGGAAACAAAAAACACAATAAGGGATACCATGTCAAAGCATTTTAAATTTAAACGTGGACTAAACATACGGTTGAAGGGAACTGCGGAAACCGTTGTAAAAGATGCTCCTGCACCACGCACTATAGCCCTTAAGCCAACAGATTTTCCCGGACTGAGCCCAAAACTAAGTATCAAGGCTGATGCGCAGGTAAAAGCCGGCGATGCCTTGTTTTTTGACAAATACCACCCTGAAATTTTATTCACTTCTCCGGTAAGCGGAACGGTAAAAGCGATTAACAGGGGAGAACGCCGAAAGATCCTGGAAGTGATTGTTGAGCCCGACGGCAAAGATGAATTTCAGCCATTTCTTGCTGAAGACCCACTTACGCTGCCGCGTGAAGAAATAAAAGAACAGTTGCTGGCAAGCGGACTCTGGCCCTTTATCCGGCAACGTCCCTACGGCATACTCGCCCGTCCCGGAGACACTCCCAAACAGATCTTTATCTCCGGCTTCGATTCATCTCCTCTCGCTCCGGATTATGATTTTATCTTTAAAAATGACCGGGAAGCTCTGCAAACAGGAATCAATGCATTAAGTAAACTGACAGATGGCTCTGTCCATATGGGCTTGTCACCCCGCCAAAGCAACGGGATCTTTGCGTCACTTCAAAACGTGGTCGTCAGCTATTTTGAAGGTCCTCATCCTGCAGGCAACGTGGGTGTGCATATTCATCATATTTCACCTGTTTTTAAGGGCGATGTGATCTGGACGATCTCACCGCAGGGAGTTGTTTACATTGGCCGGCTGTTTAAGGAAGGCCGGCTGAGCTTGTCAAAGATCATTGCATTAACCGGCTCAGAAGTGAAAGCGCCTCAATATTATAAGACTATTCAGTGCGCTGAACTGACAGATCTTCTTCGCCATACCACAAAAAAGGAAAGTCACGAACGGTATATCAGCGGGAATGTGCTGACCGGGACAAAAATTGATCCGGATGATCATCTGGGTTTTTTTGACCAGATGGTTACCGTTATTCCCGAGGGAGACGACTATGAATTGCTGGGCTGGGCCTTACCCGGCAAAGATAAATTTTCGGGAAGTAAAGCGTTTTTAGCCGGCCTGTTTCCGAAAAAGGAATACGTGCTTACGGCGAACATGCACGGCGGAGAACGTGCCTTCGTGATGACCGGGCAGTATGAAAGATTCCTGCCGATGGATATTCTGCCTGTCTTTCTGTTAAAGGCTGTGCTTACCAACGATATTGACAGGATGGAACAGCTCGGCATCTACGAAGTGATTGAAGAAGATCTTGCTTTGTGTGAATACGCGGATACTTCAAAAATAAAGGTTCAGCAGATTCTGCGTGAGGGGATCAATACCATGATAAAAGAAGTGGGGTAACGAAGAAACATATCATCGATGAAAACGCTAAAAAACTTTTTTGAAAAAACGAAACCTTATGTGGAGAAAGGTGGCAAATACCACTGGTTGCATTCTACTCACGACGCTTTCTTTACATTTCTTTTCGTTCCTAAAACGACATCTAAATCGGGAACGCATATCCACGACTATATCGACATGAAACGAACGATGAGCATCGTCGTACTCGCTCTCGTCCCGGCGCTGTTGTTCGGCATGTACAACGTGGGTTACCAGCATTTTGGGGCACTTGGACAACTGGCTTCCGTCAGTTTCACGGATATGTTCCTGTTTGGGCTCTTGAAAGTGCTTCCTATTATTATTGTTTCTTATGTAACCGGCCTGGGCATCGAATTTATTTTTGCCCAGTTCCGTGGTCATGAAGTGAATGAAGGATTCCTGGTTACAGGAATGCTGATTCCGATGGTTATGCCCGTAACCACGCCGCTGTGGATGATTGCAGTCTCGACCGCGTTCTCAGTGATCTTCTGCAAGGAAGTCTTCGGCGGAACAGGAATGAATGTATGGAATCCCGCTCTGGTAGCAAGGGCTTTCCTGTTTTTTGCCTATCCTGCCCAAATTTCAGGAGACGCTGTTTGGATCTCGGCCGAAGGTGTGGAAAAGATGGCCGATGGTTTTACAGGAGCCACTCCGATGGCAAAAGCCGCCCTGGGAGATACAGCCTTCGACCTTTGGAACGCTTTCGTGGGGTTCATCCCCGGATCGATCGGCGAGACTTCCAAAATAGCGATTCTGATTGGCGCCGTGATCCTGATCATCACCGGGATCGGAAGCTGGAGGATCATGCTTTCGATGGTCCTTGGAGGATTATTCATGGGGATCCTGCTGAATCTGTTTGGAGGCGATAACGTCTATATGGCACTTCCATTCTGGCAACACCTCCTTATGGGAGGATTCCTCTTTGGTGCCGTGTTCATGGCAACAGACCCCGTATCTGCTGCCCAGACTACCAGAGGAAAATGGATCTACGGATTTCTTACCGGCATTTTGGCGATTATGATCCGGGTGATCAATCCTGCTTATCCGGAAGGCACGATGATGGCGATCCTGCTGATGAACACGTTTGCGCCCCTGATTGATTACTGGGTGGTTCAGGGGTCCGTTAAACGCCGTTTAAAACGGGCAGGCGTGAAAGCTTAACTATAAATACGACAAAAATGGACAGGAACAGTAATAATTACACATTTATCTACGCCTCGGTCATGGTGATCCTGGTCGCGGCCTTGCTATCCTATGCCGCAATCAGTTTAAAACCGGCCCAGCAAAAGAATATCGATATCGAAACCAAACAGAATATACTGGCCTCCGTCAACATTGAAGCGGATGCTTCAACCGCGGAAAAGATTTACAGTGAAAAAATCGTGAACACTTACGTGGTCAATTCCAAAGGAGAAAAAATGGATGGGGATGCTTTCACGATTAACATGAAAAAAGAACATTCCAAACCGGTCGAAGAAAGGAAACTGCCCGTCTTCGAATGTCAGACAGAAGGCAGCACCAGATACATTCTTCCTTTGTACGGAGCCGGACTTTGGGGCCCCATATGGGGTTACATCTCTCTGAACAGTGATATGAACACCGTCTACGGAGCTAATTTTGCACATCAGGGCGAAACTCCCGGATTGGGTGCGGAAATTGCCACCAAAGCTTTCCAAAATCAGTTTAAAGGAAAGAAAATTTTTGATGAGAACGGCACTTTAAGTTCTGTAGTTGTTGCGAAATCGAATGAAACGGCACCGGCAGAACATAAAGTAGACGCCATTTCGGGCGGCACGATCACCTCTAAAGGATTGCAGAATATGCTCCGAAATGATTTTGAAGCTTATCAGGCGTTTTTCAAACAGAAAAAAATACGGGGAAATGAGTGACAGAGAATCTTTATTTTCAAAAAAGAACATGGGCCTGTTGACAAATCCGCTCAACAGCAGTAATCCCATTACCGTACAGGTATTAGGTATTTGTTCGGCGCTGGCTGTAACCGCACAGTTAAAGCCTGCCATTGTAATGGCCATATCCGTGACATTGGTAGTGGCATTTGCAAATGTGATTATTTCCTTCCTGCGCAATACGATTCCCAACCGGATACGCATCATCGTTCAACTGGTTGTAATCGCGGCTCTTGTCATCCTTGTCGATCAGGTCCTAAAGGCCTATGTCTACGACGTCAGTAAACAACTCTCCGTATTCGTCGGCCTGATCATCACCAACTGTATCCTGATGGGTCGGCTTGAAGCTTTTGCCCTTGGCAACAAACCCTGGCCATCATTTCTGGACGGCATTGGTAACGGAGCCGGATACGGAGCCATCCTGGTCATTGTGGGCGTATTCCGCGAGATCCTGGGCTCAGGTAGTCTCCTGGGATACCGGATTATCCCTGAAAGCTGGTATCTTGCCAACGGCGGTTTTTATTCGAACAATGGCATGATGATCCTGCCTCCAATGGCATTGATCACCGTAGGTGTGATCATCTGGGTACAACGCAGCAAAAATCGTAAACTGATCGAGGATTGAAAATAATGAAGTTATGGAAAATTTACTGAATATATTTGTCAAGTCGATCTTCATCGAGAATATGATCTTCGCGTACTTTTTAGGAATGTGTTCCTACCTGGCGATTTCAAAATCGGTAAAGACGGCAATGGGACTTGGTGTTGCCGTTATTTTTGTTCTCGGCATTACCCTCCCGGTGGACTACCTGCTTGAAAATTATGTTTTAGTTGAAGGAGCCCTGAGTT
>CAZOYZ010000038.1:0-14321 GCA_964584045.1 uncultured Prolixibacteraceae bacterium
TTGCCCGCTTCGGGAAGCATGCCGTTATCCAGACCATGTTTGTCCGCGGGGAATACAAGGGCCATCCCATCGACAATACCACCGGAGAGGAACTGGAGGCCTGGATCCGGGTATTGCACCTGATCCGGCCCGGGAAGGTGATGATCTATTCCATTTCCCGGGATACGGCAGCGAACAATTTAAAAAAAGTACCGTTGGAAGAATTGAAACAGATTGCAGACCGGCTTAGACAATCGGGCCTGGAAACGGACATACAGGTGTCTTGAACGAACCTGGGAGTCAGAATGCCTGCGCATCAGGATGAAATTTCTGTTTTCTCCTGGTTTGTCATGGGTTAGAATTTGAAGTACGTGTTTTTGTCCATTTCGACCGCCCGCCCGACTCCACCAGAAACCTCATCGCTTCCTGGTGACAAAAAAGTTGTGCATCGAGGAGCATGTCAGGTGTATGTAAAGCTGCCTCACCAGCCTTATTCTTTCCTGAAAATCCATGACTGGGCGATTCTACGGTTACGCTTAGCGCTCCGCAATGCAGGTTCAGCGCTGTATCAATATTGTAAGCGCCCTGCAGAGCCTGACCAGAACCAGCTTCTTTTTCAGTTTCTTCCCCCCGTAACCCTTCAACAGCTAACTTTTTATGGATACGTTTATATAAGAGATCAAAAACAGGGGATAAAGCAGGCTCGCACAAAGGACGGTGTACATTCATATAAACAGCGCCGGTATGCATATTAATAATCAGATCGGGACGTTCCCGTTCGGTAAGATTGAATAATGCCTGGGTCTCCGGCTGTCGTTTGCCCAAAAAGTCGTCGTGTTGGAGATTGACGCCGGCATCGTTGGGATAACCGCCGGGAAAAACAGGTTTGCCAAAATCAAGTGGAATAAACTCTTTGATCTGAGGCCATCCCGTAATAGTTCCATCAGGATTTCCGCCGGTATTGAGATATTCATTTACGATCCCGTCTGTTCCCCGGTATGGTTCCATTCTTAGGGGAATACGTGTCCTGCCGTCCGGGTTCACAACAGGAATAAGGATGATACGGTCAAGTTTTTCTGCAATTTCATTTATTTCGGGCCACGCTTTCCCGCGCAAGTCTTTCCCGGTTTCCATCACTGAAATGAGGTTGACCATTCCGACAATACCTTCAAATTCGCAACCGTGAACAGATGACATTCCCATATACACGGTCTTTCCATGATCCCGCCCCCGGTAAACGCGTACATCACCGAAACCCAATGAGCCGGAGAACGTTGTTGTGCCCTTACCCTGCCGGGCATTTCCGTAAACAACAGCACGGACCGGCCTTCCGCCTGCAGAAGTTCCTATGATTTCAATTTGACCCTTACGTACCTGATTATAAAGAAAGGCCGCAACGTCTTCTGCTGCCGATATCCAAAAAGAAGGTATATCTTCTCTTTCCAGGAGATACCGCTCCGGTACCTGGAATGAAAAATTTCCTGAATGTAAAGTCGTTACCTGTGCATTCAAATCGAAACAGTTCCAGAAGGCCAAATAAAAAATGACACTTAAAAAAACCAGGTTCTTTTTCCCCGAAACAGGTTTTATGATCACAGCCATGATATCTATTTTTAGATTACTTGAATTAAAACAAACCTTTTTGAGGTTTCACGGTGTTTGTGAAACTTTCCTCAAAGACACGCCGGTTACCCTGACTTATGGATATTTTACCGCCCGGTTCATCCTGGGTGGTAAACATCACCTCATATTCCTTATCCCTATAAATAAATGCGACTCCTGACATCTTATCGGTCTTTACCAGCTCTGATCCGACCATTGATGTCAGGGAAGTATCTCCGACCTGTATCAGGTGAAGAAAAACATCCTCAGTGGCGGGTTTTCCGGGACTTACTTCCATGCGCCATTGGCCCAACAATTCACAGGTATCCTGAGGCATTTTTTTCATGTGGTTATAATTCCAGTCGCCTGGCTTTAATTGGGGCAACGACCAGTTCCTGCCGTCGGACCAGAATTGTTTTCCGGGCCCGCCGATTTTTGTTAATTTGGCATTTTCAGGAAATACAGTTCTGCAAAATAATATTCCTCCTCCCTGTCTGGCGTGAAATTCGCAACCGGTTACCACAGGTTCTTTCGCCGTATGCAGCAACCATGTTTTAGGGTATTCCGCTTTCGTTGCGTTCACGCGATCGAAAATCACAAAAATATCCGGTGGAAGGAAGACAAACTGACGTATGACAAGATTTGTTTTGTCCTTGCTGTACGACTGAGTAGCATCGCCGGCGACATATACATAGTCCGCCTTTTCGTCGAATGCAATGATCTTTGACCCCAGCAAATTATTCTGCCCTCCGTCGTTGGGATAAGCAGAGAATTTTTCTTCACCCGGGCCAGGGCCCGAATCCCAATACTTAGGTATAATTTCGCCAGGCATCCGAATGGTTATGCAGTTATGAGCGATCGTCCTGGCATAATAATGTGACAAATGAAGACCGGGTTGCGGTCGTGTACCTGCATCCAGCGCCAAAAAACCTTTTTTGAATATCACAAAGTTATTATTGTCATAATGCCGGTGTTGTTCCAAAATACCGCCGGCAGTGAATAAGGCATAGGTATCGTCATTCCCTGAACCCGACCTTAAAAATACTTGTCCCATGTTTTCAAAGAACCTCGCGTTGGGCAAACTTTCAGAAGGAATTGCAGGTTTTAATTCATCGGAGGTATTTGTTAACAGGAAACGGGTAAACGGAAAAGCTTCTCGTTTTTGCCGCCGAACCTTTGTCTGCATCCATTTCGCGATCTTGATCTGCTCCGGCTGGGTTTCCCCGTAAAAATGGACCATTTGCGATAAATGGACGTGCATAGCTCCAAGAGGAAGATCATTGGTATAATGCCTGGCATCTCCGTAACCAAACTCTTTATTACCCGGAAGCCAGTTCCAGAATATATAATTGATAAAACCCGGAACATAAGGCCACTCATTTGAAATATCAAGTCCCGTAGCAGAATAGAATGTGTGAAAGAAATTAAACTCCGCCCAGGGATATTCCCCCGTACAGTAACCCAGGACAGCCGAAGCAGCGCCTCCGTCATCTCCTGCAATATTACTTCTGTACGTGAGAAGGGCCATATGATCGTCATATCCTTTCAGCAGTAATTTCTCCGAAAGGCTGTCGTTGATACCTTCATTATAGAACACAACACCCGTATACCAGGGTAAGCACGTAGAGCCGTAAAATCCTGTCCTGATATCGCTGACGTTGTCCCTGAAAACGGCTTTCCTTTTTGCAGAAGGGAGCATATCGTTTATGGCTTTAAGAAACGGGCCACCAATTTCAGTTCTTTCCTTTTCCGTAAGGTCATGAAATATCCAATCATAAGCAGCCAAAGCATGAATCCTGGAAAAGGCATACCATTGGATATTTAATAGGTGTTCATTCCTAAAATTGTAATAATGAACCAGTTTCGTTAAAATATTTTTGGTCAGCTCAAGATATTGTTTATCTTTTAAAACAAGATATACAAATGCTGCTTCTGCGGCGCGGGTCCCATATTCGTGGTCCGAATTTTGGGTTCCGTCGCTTGCCAAAGGATTTTTGAACTCAATTTCCTGTCCGATAAAGGCATCAACCCTGTTTTTCATTTCCGCGAATAGTTCGCTTTCTTCATTTAAAGCTCTTTCCCGTATTTGTTCAAATGAATTTTTATTGAAAAATAACCGGGGATGTTCCTTTTGGATTTTAGACACCCAGAAATAACTGTCGCTATTGGCTTTTTGAACAGAACAAGATAAAAATAAACCAACCACCCCAAGAAAGAATACGTGTTTCATTTTAGTTAAAGCAATAAATAATGACTCTTTTCACAATTCTGTATTACGTTCCATCCCGGTCAGCGCTTGCCGAGCCTGATTTTTTTTGACAGGGCTTCCAGAAAATAGTAATCGGCATAGTTCAGGGGGACATCGATTTCCGCCCCATGCGGGATGCTGCCCACACTGTGCATCAGAATAAAATTCCCGTTCTCACCCAGTTTGGCGCGGTAAGCCGGACTGCTCAGGCTATTCATGATCCTGTCGGCCCACCCCCGGTAATATTCCGGCCGGTCGTAGGTGGAAAGCTCATACAATGCCGAGGCGATAATGGCCGCTGCCGAGACGTCGCGAGGTTCATCCGGGATATTCGGGGCATCAAAGTCCCAGTAAGGGACACCATCTGCCGGCAGACGCGGGTGATTGGCCACAAACTCAAATGCTTTTTGCGCCTGCTCCAGGTATTTGCGATCGCCGGTTTCCCGGTAGGTCAGCGTATAGCCGTAAATCGCCCACGCTTGTCCCCTGGCCCAGGTTGAACTATCGGAATAACCCTGGGCGGTATATTTACCCCGGACGGTCCCGTCGGTCAGGCTGTAATCCACGACATGCCAGCAACTGTAATCCGGACGAAAATGATGTTCCATAGTCCGGTCGGCATGGGTCACAGCGATCCTGTAAAAAGAAGAGTCGCCGGTATATTTTGTGGCGTTAAATAAAAGCTCCAAATTCATCATGTTGTCGATGATGACCGGACATTCCCATCCGCGTTCCGACTGCCATCCCCGGTCGGTATTCCACGATTGGATCAGTCCCGGAGCAGGCCGGAACCGGGTAGAAAGCGACCGGGCAGTCTGCACCACAACGGGTTTCCAGCTTTCCATGCCGCCAATTCGGATGCCATTCCCGTAACTGTCACCCACCATGAAGCCTACATCGTGGTGCCAGGTCAGGTACTGTACGGTGTCGAGCGCTTCTGTATGCAGGATTGCCTTTCCCTTCCAGAAATCATCGCCGGTCAGTTCGTACAGGTACCATAAGCTTCCGGCAAAAAAACCGCTGGTCCAGTCTTCCGGCGGGATATACCTTATTTTGCCGTTCTGAACCGTACGGGGGTTCAGCACCTTCCCGGCCGCATCGATCAGCTCGGTTTGCCGGCGATACTGGCTGTCGGCGAACTGCACGTTCTCTTCCGTGAAAACCGCTGATTCCGGGCTCCTGCCCGGCTTGCAGTCAGTCAGCAACCAGGCGCCTGCTATCAATGCCAGACTAAAACATAAACTTTTTATCATGGTTCACTATTAAACATCTTCGCTTTCCAATTCGTGGTGGATTTTGATCATGTCGATAAATTCCTTCTTGAGCTTGATATTCCTGCCTGACAGATAGGCCATAAGATCAGGTCCAAGCCGGGTATTCAGATGATTGTGACGTACCAGTCTGTTGATTTTCAGAAAATCGACTGTTTCGAGACATTCCGGAGCGGGGTTCCCGTTCCGGACAGGCAGGTTTATTTCGCAGTTGCTGAAACCGATCCCGGCTTTGGAACGGATACGATAGTGCGGTTCCAGGGTATCCTGAGACACATCGGCCTGGAAGCTGCAGTTTTCAAAAAGGACTTTCCCGGTGAATTCCCTGGCTTTCCCGGCGCTGAATCGCCTGATGAGCGAACCTCTGATATTAACAGAGGCGATACTGTCTCCCAGATGGGCATTCAAATAATCGCAGTTTACGATTGAAACGGAAGGATAAAGCGATTGTTCATCCAGATAGTTCCGGAGCAGTCCCAATTGAAAGTTAGGAGTTTCCGGATCATCGTCAAGAACAATGTTTTCAAAGCGAAAGGAACTGTTGGTACGGACGACCCCGTTCAACACCCTCCCTTTGTTATTGCCGACCCGGAACGATGATATATCAGGCAAATTAAATAGCTGAACTCCTCGTTCACGGCCCTGCACGCTTATCCGGCTAAACTCAACATCGTGCGGAAAGATCAGCCTTCCTCCTTTTTCCGATTGAGAGAACTTCGGGAAAAGAATCAATGCATATTTAGCGTCGTTCCAGGACTCTTCCGATACAAACACAAAATCTCTGACTATGATCTGATGCCCGAACACCACGGGGTATTTGTAGTCGAAATCGCCGGGGCGCATGGAAATCACACTGCCGGCAGACCCGTTTTGGAGAATCAGCCGGCAGTTCATAATCCGTATAGGGCCATCCCATTTGGCGCCGTAATCCTGCCGGAAATCGACAAAGGAATTTTTAAACACCCGTGTATTTTCAATGAGCAATTCTCCTCCACCCGTCAGTGTCAATCCTTTTTGTCCTACTTCGCTGTCTTTGATCGTAATATTCCAGCCGTGAAAATGAACATCCACGCGGTTAAGGCGGCAGTTTTCTATCCGAAAATTTTTAAAAAGATTGGTTCCGAATACGCCCCAATGGGCAGGGCCGCCTTCGGCGGTGATATTTCGGAAAGTGCCGCAGAAAACCCGGCTCCCCCCGATACCGTAAGTGCCGTCTTTCACATCTCTTTCAGCGCCTTCCCGATTCTGTTCCCAGGGGATTAGTCTTACATTTTCCAGCAGGATGTCAAATACGTTCCGGAAACTGTAAAACCCCGAACGGGGGGTCAGGGAAATATCCTGGCGACCTTTTTCAAGTCCTACCCATTGATTACGAATGATAGTCCGGCTTCTCAGGACATCAATCCCTTCGGAGTGGTAAGGGCCGCCTTTCTCTCCCGGATTATCACCTGAGAGCAGGAACGTCCCGCCTTCGGCGGTTAGAAAGTCTTCATCGCACGGGTAAGCGATAAGATTGGTGTAGTCGTTAAAATTCCAGGCGATGTCGCCCAGGATGCGGCCGTGTTCTTCGACATAAAAAAATTCTTCCCGGGCCCATCCGCGAGGATTGTAGTTTGACCCATACCTCAGCCCGATCCGGTCGTTTTCGTCTCTCACAATGATGAGGCAATTCCGGTATTCCGCTAATTCTGTGATAAGCTTTACACCTGGCCGAAGCTGTTTTATCAGCGAGGATTTTTGCGGCGGAGTCAGGGTAATTTCGAAAGATTGTTGATTCGAAAGAACCTGGAAGTGCGCTTTTCCCGGCGAATTGGAAGATTCGTCAATATGAAATACCGTGTTCCCCCAGTTCGTGTTTGTCTTTACCGGGATAAGCCTTGTTCCTTTAAGCCAGAATTCCCCGGACAGATTCACGACCGGTATCCGGGCCTTGTTAGCGTACTCATGCGCTTTTTTAATCGCGACGCCATCATCGGATTTACCGTCGCATTTAGCGCCGAACATCCGGTAATTGACATACCCGTTGTGAAGCACATCGGTTGTTTTTATGGCTTCAGGGGGAGACGCGGTCGCTGCATAACCAGAACCGGAAGAAAGTGCACCCATACCCAAAATGGATAAAACCGTTCGCCTGGAATATCCAATCGATTTATTTTCAGCCATTTATCGAACATTAGAAAAAGCGGAAAGGAATCCTCCTGCCCGCTTTCAGGTTATTAATTACCACCCTGGATTCTGGGTCAGATTTTCGTTAACATATCTTTCCGTGTCGGGTATCGGATAAAGATACATTTTATCATTCCACACCCGGTCCTGTATTTTTTGCTTAGTATATTGATAAATACCTTCATCCAGCGTTACTTCCACTCCATAAATCGCCTTGACCACATCGCCGGTTTTCCACCTGCGGATATCCCAAAAACGGTGATCTTCAAAAGCCAGCTCAACGCGACGTTCATTTCTGATACGGTTCCTGAAAGCATCCTTGCTGCCGGCATCTTCGATAGCGGGCATTCCTGCATACGCGCGTACCCTGTTCAATGTCTCACGTGCCGAAAGCGGATGAGCAGCGTCCTTGTAATCAGGCCCGTTCCATTCGTTCATGGCTTCGGCATGGTTGAGTAAAATTTCAGCGTAACGGAGCAACACATAATGATGAGGCTTCACAATAGGTGCCGTAGGAATTAAGGAAATGGTTTCATCAATATATTTTCTTAAGTAATAACCGGTAAGAGTTGCCCCGTTGATGGGCTGCCCGTTTTTACCACCGGTGAATGTTTCGACTGTACTTTTCATCGCGCTTTGCATCAGTTGGGAACCGTTACAGGCAACCGTTTTGTAAAAGCGGGGGTCGCGGTTCAGGTATGGGTTAGCGGCATGTACAGGATTATTCCAGTCGAAAGAGGTTCCGTCTTTCATTTCGAAAGCATCGACCAGATTTTGTGTCGGAGTGTTCCCGCTTCGTCCGCCTTCATAACCGATAGGCAGGTTCGTCGCTTCAAAACTATTGCTGTCTCCCGTACTTCTCCGCTCAAAGATAAGTTCTTTGGCGGTCAGTACAGTATTCCCGTTACTAAATAAGCCCACGCCCGGCACCAGGCTATACCATCCCTCCGCTTCTGCATTTGAAATAACATCTCCTGCAGCTCTTGCTGCCGCGTCCCACTTTGGGCCATCTCCCGAAGGATTATGCAAGGGGCTTGCCGCATATAAAAGCACACGTGACTTGAGCGCCAAAGCAGCGCCTTTCGTGGCACGCCCGGTTTCCTGGAAAGGAAGGCTGCGGTAGGACGCCGGTAGCAACGGGGCCACTGCATCACATTCCGCCACGATAAAATTCACAACATCATTAAATGACGATTTTTCAACACTGTTGATTTCATCCGTACCATACGATCTGGTCAATAACGGAATATCGCCATACCTTTTGGCTAATTCAAAATAAAACCAGGCGCGCAGGAATCTTACTTCATACGGATAACGTTTTGCTTTATCCATTTCATCCTTGTACCCGTCATTATACTCAAAACGTTCCAATTGTTCCAAAGAATAATTTTCCAGGAAAATATTTGCCGACCGGATCGCGCTGTAATAATGGCCCCATACATTGTCAATGGTGTTGATAGGGCTCCAGGCGTCGTTGTAAATATCATACACGGCATTATCCTTCCAGGTGTATACCGCGTTGTCTGTTGCAGCTTCCCGCAATGCGCCTCCCATGACCCCCCAGTCGCCCTGCAATTGGCCGTAAACGTGGGTTACATTTGCACCAAGCTCGTTAAAGTAGCCATAAGCAAGTTCCTTCGTTTTTCCGACAGACTCATCAAAATCAAGGTAATCGCACCCAAATAATGTGGTCAGCATCCAAATAACTGTGATATATTTTTTATGCATGAGAGATGAATTTTAGAAATTAATATTTAACCCGAGAAACACTGAAGTTAAATCCGGATAACCGACGCTTAAATTTTCAGGATTCAGACATTTGATATGGTCAATCGAGAAGAGGTTATTCGCCCTGGCGTATACCTGGCATTTCTCCAAACCGACTTTTTCTATCAGTGATGGGGGCAGGTTGTAAAAAACATTCAGATTTCGCAGGCTGATATAAGAACCATTTTCCAACCATTGCGTGCTGTTCCTGAAGTTATTGGCATTATCCAACGTAGTTAACCGGGGAAGGTTAGCTGTTGTCCTGGTCGCTTCCGTCCATCGGATGTTTTCATCCAGGTACCAGGTCGATATGTTGCCATTATTTCGCAATGGCCAATAGACATTGGCGGTATTCAGCACGACACTGTAATTGGCAATCCCCTGGAAAAGGATGTCCACCCCAAATCCTTTATATTCGAAACCCAACTTGATGCCATAATAAATATCGGGGAGGATCGTGGAATACCCGTTTGCGACCACATCATATTCGTCGATCTTTTCGTCATTATTCTGGTCCCTGTATTTGATGTCGCCCGGTCTGACATCGGAGAACTTTTGCCGGGGGCTGTTGTCGATTTCATTCAGATCATTAAAATATCCGGTTGCTTCCAGCCCGAAAAACTGCCCGTACCGTTTCCCTTTCGCACGCAGGTAATCGTAGGGTTTAAACCCTTCTCCGTTTTCAATGACTTCCGTTCTGGCATAGGTCAAATTACCCTCAATGTAATATTTAAAGGGCCTGTCTTTCACGCTCCAGGAGAGCGAGCTTTCCAATCCTTTCGCATCGGCAATACCATCAAAGACATTTGCCACCGGAGCGCCGATTGCAGAAGATACGAACGCACTTCCGCTCACCAACATCTTATCATGCCTTTCGTAAAACGCATCAACAGTGAACAGGAGTTTTTCAATAAAGCCCATATCCAAACCGATGTTGTATTTGGTCGCCCTTTCAATTTCCACGCCATCCGTGGCAAGAGGTCCTTCCCTGGTCCCGCCGGCGCTTGTGTTATTATCTTTAAACGTATATCCTGTACCACCGACCCAATACTGTTTGTCCAACTCATAAGCGATGTCATCCATACCTGATTGCCCCCAGGAAGCGCGAAGCTTGAGTAAGTCAAACGGTTTAGATGAGAAGAACGGCTCCTTCGAAACGACCCATCCTGCTGAGATGGCCGGATAAGTCCTAAACTTGTCTCCTTGTGCTAAAACGCTTGTTCCGTAGTGGTTTACCACGATGTCTATCAGATATTGATCATGATAACTATATCCCAAGGTCCCCAGCACATATTGTCGCTTCCATTGATTAGCCCTTCCTACTGCGGTGATCTCTTCCCGACGGTACTTGACGCCGGCATTCAGGTTGTGCTTATCGAATGAACGGTCATATGCCAATTTAAACTCCAATCCCGACAACCGCTGCTGGCTCGCTACCCCGCTGCTGAAAGCCAGGGCGCTTTCCTCGCCGTACCTGACAGAATTTTTAATGCTTTCACCGGTTCCCGGGTCAACTCCGAGCGTATTTACTTCGTAGAGATAACTTTTAGCCTGGGTTTCGCTGGATATCCCGTTATGGTCGTAAGCGATCGCTCCTTCCGCACTTAATCCCGCGGTCACCGCCGACAGATCCTGGACAATCCGCAGATCTGCCTGCAGGGTCCTTTGGTCATTCCTGTAATAACCCAACCCGGAAATATTGGCAATCGGATTGGTATTGTAAATATTATTGCTTCCCCAAACGCCGCTCTGGGTGAAGATGGGAAAACTTACAGCGGGAATTGCGACGAACTGCCTGAAAAGGCTCGCTTCCGCGTAATTAGGCCTCTTGTATTCATGCAACCTTGCCAGCATGGTCAATTTCGCAAGCGTGGTTTTTGTGACGTCAAAATCCAGGTTGAGGCGTCCGCTAAGCGAAACGTTCTTCAATTGTGCAGAAAAACGGTCGTCATGTTCCGCCCACCTGGAGTCAAGGATCCCGCCATCGTTCTTGTAGTCGATCGAAACAAAATAACGGACATTTTCTTCGCCCCCGCGATAGCTGACATTGAGCTGGTGAGTCTTCGTGTAATCGCTTAACCCTTCTTTCATCCAATCGACATCCGGATAAATATCCGGGTCTCCGTTCCCTGAAGAAAAAGCATCTATGGCTGACTGGTCGTATCGAAGCGGCAAGCCGTCGTAGGTCAAGGCTTCGTTAACTGCCTTGGCATAAGACGGCGCGTCAGCCATTTGAGGCAGATTAATGGGCAACCCGATTCCATAGGTATAGTTCACGTCAAACTGTCTGGAATTGTAACGACCCCGCTTGGTGGTGACAACAATCACCCCGTTAGCGCCGCGAGCGCCCCATAACGCAGTCGCCGCTGCGTCTTTAAGCACCGTGACCGACTCGATTTCCTCTTTCACTAAATACTCCCATGATCTTGGAAACCCATCGACGATAACCAGTGCGGAACTTTGCCCTCTTATCGCGAGAGGAGCTGTTCCAAGCAGGGCATCGGCGGCATTCAACGACGAATTTTTCATGATCTCGTCGGAGTTGACCATTTTGACAGCCTGTGTCCTGCGTGATTCCGTCGTCGTGGCATTTCCCATATTGACCACCGCCGAAGCCTTGTCCAACACAATTTCTACGTTTACCCTGCCTTTCCCGGGCACGGCGATTCGTTTGCTTTTTGCGTCGACGTAATTGACTTCAATAAGATCACAATCGCCCGTTTCCAGAATAAATGCCCCATCGACGTCGGATCTCGTACTGATTGACGAGCTACCAACCTGATAAATAAGGGCGCCGATGAGGGCGTTGCCCTCCTGATCCTTTACCGTCCCAATTATTGTTTTCTGAGCATTTGCCGTAATGGATAACCCCACGACAAATCCCAGCATATAAATCGTTTTTTTCATGTTTGTCAATGTTTTTAGATCTGCAATCATTTAATCGCTAAGCTTCCGGTCACCCCTCTCCGCTCTCAGGGTTCCGTTCCTTACCATCCCGGGTTTTGTATCATCCCTTTTCTCTTGTTCAGTTCGGTCTGGTTTATGGGCAAAAGGAACCAACGGTCGTTATCCCAGCTTTTAATCCATGCCCTTTCATACCGGGTGTTTTTAAACGCCCAGGTTACATTGTTCGGCGCTTTTCCTGTTGTTTTTGTAAATTGTATTCCCCTGCACCATTGGGTCGACTTGAATATGTCGCTCCGTTTCCAACGGACCAGGTCGAACCAACGGACTTCTTCAAACGCCAGTTCGATGGCGCGTTCGCGAAGGATAGCCTCTCTCAGTTCGTCTTGATTCATGTTCGGGTTTATTCCGGGCAGTCCAACCCTTTCCCGAACTTTGTTCATATACAAAACAGCATCCGACTTCCTGTTCATTTCATTACAAGCCTCGGCAATGCTCAGATAGACTTCCGACAGTCGCAATAATGGCCATTGATAAAATTGGTTAATAGGCCAGCTCCGGTCGCCGAAAAATTTGGCGATCATAAAACCGGTCGACAACACCCCCTGGTAAGCGTTATATTCCCTGCCTCCCACGTAACATTCGGCTTTTCGCCCCTGAAACGCATCGCCGTTCACAATAGCGGATTCGTACAAACGGACATCCCGAACCAGGTTGCCGTTTACATCAAAAAACGGATGGGCGGCATGGTCGGGATTATCCCAACTGAAATCAGAGCCATCGGCCATCGGGAACATATCCACCAGGTTCAGGGTAGGCACGCAAACACCATATCGTAATTGGTTATCCCAGATGCCGTAGGTTTGTTTGTTTTGGAACCTTGACGAGATCAAAACTTCTCCGTTACCGCGATCATGATATCCCTTTCTAAAGTCCATCCTCGGGTTGCCTGTATTGACCAATGCGTAATATCCGTTTGTCTCCATTGCTTCCATAAACGCCAGTCCGGCGTCCAGGGCTTTTTGCCAACGCATTTGATCCTCATTGCCATACCACACTATTTTTTTATCGGCTGCCTCGCCCGCCAGGTAAGGTGCGTCGCTGTTAAACAGTGGACTGGCGGCAAACAGCAGTACCCGTACCTTCAACCCCATGGCGGCGGCTTTTGTCATCCGCCCGTCATCTGCCGCCGGTACCGACCAGGGCAACACCCCGGAAACCTGGTCTAAAATTTTAACGATCGTGTCCACGGTCGCTTCCACCGTCATCCGCTCATTGTAGAAATCTTCATCGGGTGCGTAAGCATGTCCTACCCAGGGTATCCCCCCATAATACCGCAGCATTTGGCTGTAATGGAATGCGACGATCATTCTGGCCTCGGCTTTACGAAGCTCCTTTTCCTGAGAGGTCATATCCGGCACCATATCCACATTTTCGATATACGTATAAGCTTTTCTGATCCCGGCATACGGGCCTCTGCCTGCTCCTCCGACGCTTAACCGGTAAGGCAGATTGTCTTCCGACGTCGAAGCGGTCCAGGGTGCGTACGTTGTTCCCGATTTTGCAAAGTCGCCCAGATCAGTATACGATTCAAGCATACTCCAGCCTATACGATTATACTGAGGCAGCCCGTCCGGTAATGAACGATAGGCTTCATTCAATACCTGATCGGCGTAAATCCTACTGGCAAATACCGTATCGATGACGATGTCCGTACTGGTTCGTTTCTCCAAAAAATCGTTCCCGAATTTGAGGTCTTCACACCCCAAACACAACAGGGAAATAAAAAACGAATATGGGATGAGTCTATTTATCAGTTTCATATCGCTCCTACTTAAAAGGTGATTTTTAATCCTAAGTTGTACAGTTTCATTACGGGATAGTCGTCGTCGCTATCCGGCTGCGATTCAGGGTCCATAATCTTAAAACGGTCAAAAGTGAGGAGATTATAGCCGGTCAGCTCGACCGTCAGTGCCGAAATGCCTATCTGTTTCAAAGCGGGCACGTCGGTGAAATCATAACCTAAAGTCGTGTTCCGAAGCCGGATATAAGATCCATCGCGGACCAGCAGCGATGATGTTTTGTAATTATAACTACGGCTTGCCTTTGAAAAGCGAGGCATTACGGCTGTTTCTGCAGTTTCCGGCGTCCATCGTTCATCGTACTGGAATTGCAGCAAAGCACGGTTTTCTCCCCTGAATGGCATCGCGTAGTTCGTACCCAGTAATAAATTACGTTGCGCAGCACCTAACCAACTCATGGTCAGGCTGAAATTTTTCCACTTAACGCCATAATTCAAGCCGAAGGTGTAGCGCGGCCTGTTCGCGTAACCGATCGTCTTTTGATCGTTGGCATCCAGAAAACCGTCGTCATTTAAATCCTTA
>CAZOYZ010000038.1:14331-19481 GCA_964584045.1 uncultured Prolixibacteraceae bacterium
CCGGGATAAACGGGCTGCGCTGGTTTGGGCTGAGGCAGTGTGCCAAGCAGGTTTCCATCCGCATCAAAGTCCTCGGCAGAGTAGAATCCTTCCGCAACATATCCGTAGCGTGCTCCTACCGAATGGCCTGTTCTCCACATGTAAGGGAAATTAGGCTCCGCTTCGTCCTGGAACACAATTTTATTCTTAGCGTACGATACATTCCCGGTGACCCAATAGTCTATATTCTTCAAAGAGCGGGTCCAGGTCGCCTCTATTTCATATCCGTAGTTGTCCACCTTCCCCAGGTTCGTTACCGGAAGCAAAGCGGATGTAAAGGCGGTAGAAACCGGAATGGTCGATCGGTTTATCAGGATGTCCTTCCGTTTTTCGGTGAAGTAATCCGCTGTAACCTTAAGGCGTTCACCCAATACATACACATCAAGTCCATAATTTTGCTTAAAGCACTTTTCCCAGGTTACATTCGGATTGCCAAGCCGTTGCTCCACCGCACCGAAGACTGAATTGGGATTGTCTACGCCAAAGTTATAACCTGCCGTCTGACCCGCCTGGCTTTGGTTGTAACCAACCTGGTCCACTTTATACGTGCTGGGAAGATACAGGTAACGGTTACCGCTCATGTTGTCGTTTCCCACTAAACCGGCAGAGACCCGCAATTTTAAATAGTTAACAATTCTTTGGGACTTCATGAAGTCTTCCTCTGTGATCACATAGCCAAGCGATCCGGCAGGGAAAAATCCGTACCGTTTGCCGGGAGCAAAATTTTCAGAGCCATTGTAACCCATGTTGAACTCAGCCAGGTATTTCATTTTGTAATCGTAAGTCAACCTCCCTACCAGTCCGACGTATGCTGTGGGAAGCTCCGGGTACTGGCTTGGGTAATAAGTCTTCTTCTGGTTATACAGGATCAAGGCCCCCACACTGTGGTTGCCAAACTTCCTGCCATACCTCAGACTTGCTTCCAGGTACCAGTCTCTTGCCTTCCCACTTGACGATTGATAACTCTTTCCCCCTTCCGTTCCGTTAATCTTGTAAACAATGGTACGGTCAAAATCCGGGTCATCCTTAGGGAGAGTAGGATCTTCAAGTGTTGAACGATAGTATGGGTCATACGTTTCGATGTTGTGCCTGATACCCCTGCCTGCCGTAAAAACCGTGTTGATGGCACCTTTTATCTCCATCGACAGCCCTTTGGTAACGAAATCAAGACCTTGTTTCAGGTTGAGATCAAAATTCCCGGTGCTCCTGACCGTTGATATCATACCCTGGTTGTAATACTGGGAGAGCACATTACTCTGGAGTATTCCGTTGAAATAGTAAGGGTTAGAGGAATGCATGACAAGTTTCCCGTCAATAATTCCCGGACTTGTAAAAGGAGTCGCCTCGTTAATCACATACCATATCCCATTTACGGAGACATCAACAGGTTCGCTGGTGTTCCCCACAATCCCTCCTATCCCGAAATTGAGCGTAGTGTATCTGGCCACGTCGATATCGAGGTTGGCGCGGTAATTGAAACGGTTGTATTTGTAATTGCCGCCGTATTCAGCGTCAAATGTTTTGAAAAACCCATTTTGATAGAGATATCCCGCCGACACAAAGTATTTTATCCGGTCTGTTCCGCCCGATATGTTGAGGTTATGCTGGGTTTGGAAAGCGAACCTGGTTGTTAAATACTTCCGCCAATCGACACTGGGGTGCATAATGGGATCATCACCAAGTCTGAACCGGTCAAGTGTATAATCGTCAAAAATAACATTTTGATTACCATCATTTCTGAACTCTTCATTCAAACCTAAAGCATACGTGTAACTGTCGGCCATATCGACTACACGGGTAGGGGCCTGCAACCCGGCTGACGAACTTACCTGTATCTTAGCCTTGCCTTTTTCCCCATGTTTCGTGGTAACAATGATAACCCCATTAGCGCCCCTTACCCCAAACACTGCGGTAGCAGAAGCGTCTTTCAGGACGGAAATGCTCTCGATTTCGTGTGGGTCTAACTGGCTAAAAGAACGTTCCACCCCGTCTACGAGTACAAGCGGACGTGATGCACCGACAGTCAGCGAACCTGTCCCGCGAATGTAGAGGGCAGGATCTTCCACACCGGGTTGTCCGGAACTCTGAACGGAGGATAAACCCGTGATCTGGCCGGCGAGCGCGTTGGCCACACTCGAGTTTGGCGAACGTAACAAAGTCTCGGTACCCACGGCAGAAATTGCGCCCGTCAGCGTGGCTTTTTGTTGCACGCCGTAACCGACCGTAACCACTTCTTCTAACCCCACGGTTTGTTCAACGAGCATGACTTTAAGAACAGTTTTATTGCCGACCGGAATTTCCTGAGGTTCAAAACCCACGAATGAAAAGGAAAGTGTTTTGGCGTCAACCGGTATCTGGAGGGTAAAACTTCCGTTCACATCGGTGACGGTTCCAACGGTCGTGCCCTTTATAAAAACTGAAGTGCCGGGGATTGGCAGTCCTTTGGTGTCGGTCACAAGGCCTTTGATTTCTTTCCGTTGAGGCTGTTCAACAGGCACCGGCACATCCGCTGTTCCGGCAGAGGGCCGCGTCTTAATGATCACCGCTTTATGAATAATCTCATAGGTCAGATTTGTCCCGGCAAGGCACTGATCAAACACCTCCTCGGCGGTGGCATTTTTCACGTTGATTTCCAGATCCTTTATTTTACGCACTTCGTCCGTGCTGTAAAAGAAATTGAACTCCGTTTGCTTCTTTATGGACCAGATGACCTGTTCCAGGTCCACCTTGTTTAATTTAAGGTTCAACCTGACCGTCTGAGAGTAGCTTAGACCTGTTCCTGCGCTTACCTGTATTGCGCCGGCAACAATAACAATCCATAGCAGTTTAATCATAATACACCATTTTAGCAACGCTCTCTTAAAATGAGAGTGTACTATGTCCTTTTTTTTCATAAATTTGAAATTTAGAATTACAACTAAACGATCCTGCCGGTGCAGGTATCGGCAGCAGGAAATGTTGCAAGCATTTCCTGCTTTTTTTATTCACTGAATACGATCGTGCTTTCCTTAGCTTCTATCTTCACCTTTCCGGTTGAGCGGATAATATCAAGGATCTGACTGATATCACCATATCGGTTGAGGCTTCCGCTAAACCTTAATTCCCTGATTGACTCATCTTTATAAATTACATCTGCCGAGTACCACCTTGTCAGGGTGATCATGATATCCTCAAGCCGGTCATCAAAAAAGTTCAGACGCCCATCCTTCCAGTCTGTGTAGAGGCTCACATCTACTTTCCTGATGCCGGTCTGTCCGCTCTTTACATTCAATAAAGCCTGTTCGTCAGGTTTCAATAAGATAGTTTCCCGGCTGCCTGCGATATTGATCTTCACACTTCCTTCGACCAGGGTTGTCAAAATTTTTTCCGTATCCTCATAGGCATTTAAATTAAAAGAGGTCCCTAAAACTTCCACGCTCATTCCCGTTGTTTTCACAACAAAAGGCTTGTGCGTATTTTTTGCTACTTCAAAATAGGCTTCGCCGGTCAATTCCACTTCACGAATATTCCCCGAAAATTGTACAGGATATTTTAACCCGCTTTCCGCGTTCAGATAAACACGGGTCCCATCGGCCAGGACAAGCTCATATTCTCCTCCCCGGGGTATTTTTATTGTATTAAATATTGTTTTTTCTTTGGCTTCCACCCGATTTGTCGAATAATTCAGGCTATGCGCACCTTTTTCAATTAATGTTCCGTCTTTTTCAGTAATGGACAAATGATTGAGAGAATCCAGAGACACTAATTTCCCATTGTCGAGCATAAGTACTGCCCTCGGTTTACCAGGTAAAATTCTTGCCACTTGCACAACAGGATTTACTTCCGGTTTCTGTTTGATAATGTAGGTAAATAAAACTCCGGCAATCATGAGCGGGATAAGGATTGCGGCCGCATACCTGGAAATCTTCAGGAGTCTCCTGATCTTATACGCCCTTTCAATCCGGGCTTCAAGTCTCTCCCATCCAGATAAAATATCGATCTTTTCGTAGGCTGAATTCCTTTTTCTGAAATTCCCGGAGTTTCTGATCCGGTGATAAAGCGCTCCATTTTCCGGCAGCTCATTCACCCAGAAAACAAGCTCACGTTGTTCTTCCGGAGTTATTTCTCCGCTTATTTCCCTGGAAATAAGCCTTGCGATTATTCTATACTGCTGATAATCAACCATTAATTAATTCAACTAAAATCATTAGGAAAACATTCCTGTCAACTTTGAAATAAAACACTTAAACAGGAAAAGCGGGTGACATGCATGACCGTGATTTTACGATAACCTTTTTGAATGAATTTTAAGACTCCGGTCAATCCCTGATTGCACGATGCAGCATGAAAAGAACAAAGACATTATCTTTTAATTCTACCCGTAAAGCCGCAAATGCCCTTCCCTTGACCGTCTTTACCGTGTTAATTGAAATATGAAGTTGATCGGCTATTTCCTGGTTCTTCAAACCGTCGAGTGACAGCTCGATCACTTGCCGAGCCTGGGGAGAAAGTGTCCGGATAGCATCATAAATAATTTGATAGGTTTCCTCCTCGATCACATTGTCCCTGAAGAAAACCTCGGATTCCATTTCCTTGAATCCTTTTCTTTGTCTTAATTTTTTATCACGGAGGTAATTCAGGCTCCTGTCCCGGACGTACTTATAAAGATAAGACCGGGCCGAGTTTTTTGAACCAAAATCGGCGTTGTTCCATAAATATAAAAAAGCATCCTGGACGATGTCCTGGGAAACCTCCTGATCGTTCAGATATTTATCGGCAAACAGGCATAATGAAGAATAGAAGCTTTCAAACAGACATTTGAAAACCCCCGGATCTCTTTTTCGCATTGCTTTTTTCGAGGTCATGTCAGATTGTCGATTCTCTTCAAAAATAGTATTAATCATACCATTTTTTCCAATCTTGAGTGAAAAAATGTTTGCTTTCCCTGCCAAATATAAAATTCGGTTCAACATGGCTGTCCTGAAAAACGAATCTCTTTATCTTTGCCTGACTAAGATAAAGGGAAATTGGTATGAGCAAAATAAACTGGAAACCCGGGACGATGATCTATCCGTTACCGGCGGTGCTGGTCAGTTGCGGAGACAGCCCCGAAACATGGAACGTTTTTACTG
>CAZOYZ010000039.1:0-11582 GCA_964584045.1 uncultured Prolixibacteraceae bacterium
ATATATGGACAAAGCGAAACACATGACCGAAGAAGAATGGATTGCCATCGCCAGGGATCTGTACGATGAAAGCGATGGCACCACGTCACCTTCCGGCTCGGGCCAGGTGGGGACACCGGCTGAAATTGCCGAAACAGCCAGGGAAATAGACTTGTATTTCCGTTTAAAAAAGTTTGATGAGGAGCAGGCTTTTCAGCGCCTTAAGTATTTCCGGGACAGGTTCTCTGCGAAACAGATCGTGTTTTGGCATAACCGTTCACTGCTGGTAAGGATTGCGGCTGTCGTCATAGTGGGCCTGATCGTGGCGTCAGCCGGGTTTTTTGCGGGCAGCAGCAAACAGGAAGATCATCTGCAGTCGGGCGTCGTCGTGGATGAATACGGAAATTCAAAAATACAGTTGCCGGACGGATCAGCGGTGACGCTGAACCGCGATACGAAGATCAACTATCCCGACAAGTTCGGAAGCGGCACCCGGGAAGTTCACATTGAAGGTGAGGCATTTTTCGAGGTTCAGGCTGATGCTGCCCGGCCGTTTATTATCTATGCCGGAAAAGCGACCATCAAAGTGCTCGGTACAAGTTTCAACGTGAATGCCTATCCTGAAAATGAAGAGGTGGAAGTGGTCGTGGAGACAGGGAAAGTTCAGGTATCGAAAGGGGAGGTTGCCGCGACGGCTGCCGGTGAAATGATCCTGGACCCGGGAGAACGGGGAATCTTAAAACCGTTTAGCGGGGAAATGCGAAAGAGCAGGAATGACAACCCTAATTTTCTTTCCTGGAAAACACGTAATTTTATTTTTACCAAAACTTCCTTAAAAGAAGTGATGGAACAATTAAACAAAGTGTACCATGTACAAGTCAAAGCAAGTGAACCGCACATGGAAAAGTTGCTGCTCACTGCCCGTTTTGAAGGTCGGTCACTCGATTTCATCCTTAAGGTGATCGCAATGACACACGACCTGAAGATCGAACAGGCGGATGATTCTTATATTTTGCAAAAAAGTTCTTAATAAAAACCAATAAAAATTTGCTTTCAGGCCGGAACTCCGCAGACAACGGTTTGAAGCGTGATCGCAGGACGAACCTAAATCGGAAAACTATGAACACGAAAGCATTAAACAACAGCATTGTTGGCTGCATGACGGCATGTTTGCTGATCATGAGTTTCCTGAATGTTCATGCACAGGAAACAAAACAGCAAAATCCGATATTGGACCAGAATATCAGCATCTATGCTGAAAATGAATCTCTTGCCAATGTCATTGAACGTATTTGCTCTTATTTTAACCTGGACTACTCCTATAATTCAAAACTGGTGGAAGGGAAGCAGGTCAGCCTGAATATTTCGAACAAACCAATCCGTTATGTCCTGAATAAGCTCATGAAGGATTATTACCTGATTTTTGATATTGAAGATAATATTTTGGTGCTGAGGGATTATGTGCCTCTTAGCGAAACGAGGGATTATGAAGCCAAAGTGAAGTTCACTCCCGGAAAAAACCGTTTTGAGTTTGCAAATCCGCGCAGTAAGATGGTCACGATCGATTTTAAAACGGCCAGTAACCTGATCATTATTCCTGTCAATATTAACGATTCAGATACGTTGAATTTTATTCTTGACACAGGAGTGCGTTTCCCGATCATCACAGAGCTTCCGTATGTAAATAAGTTAAACCTGAATTATATGCAGCCTGTCCCGATAAATGGGCTGGGGGAAGGAGAATCGCTTACCGCGTACCGGTCGGGCAATAATACCATGAAAATTGAAGGTCTGATATCCTACGACCAGGAGATTCACATGGTGATCGATGAGAATTTCCAGATTTCGCAGATCCTGGGATTGCCGGTGCATGGGCTTATCGGGTTTGACCTGTTCAAGGATTTTATTGTGGAGATCGATTACAGCGCCGACAAGCTGACCCTGGTAAGGCCGAAATATTACAAGGACCGGGTCAACAACAAGGACATTGTGATGCCGCTGCACTTCGAGCATAACAAACCGTACGTGCGAACGACGATCATGACCGATAAAAATGAATCGGTACCGGTAAAGTTGCTCGTGGATACCGGAGCCAGCGATGCGATTTGGTTATCGACCAGTTCGGACGACCGGATCAGCATTCCCGAAAATCATATTGAGTCTTTCCTGGGCCGGGGTTTGAACGGCGACCTTTACGGGAAAAAGGGACGTATTGGCGGCATTTGGGTAGGGCCGTTGGTCCTTTACGAACCGATTGTGGCTTTCCCGGAAACGGAGCTGGTTGACCGGATCATTTCGGACGACCGTAACGGAACTCTTGGTGCAGAGATCCTGAGGCGTTTTTACGTCACGATCGATTATCCCAACAGCCAGATCAAACTGAGGCCTACCAATAAAGTGAAGGAGGATTTTAATTACAACATGAGCGGTTTGGATATTTCCAATCCTTTCCCGGGAATGCCGGTTTTCACGATCGATAAGGTGCGCAAGGATTCACCGGCCTTCCATGCCGGTCTCATGGAACATGACCAGATCCTGTCGGTGAACAAAACGAACCACCGGATGCTCTCTTTAAATGATATTAACCTGCTTTTGCAGAGCAAGGAAGACCGGAAAATTTCAATGACTGTTTTGAGGGAGGGTAAAGAGATTTCAGCGAATTTCAGCCTGCAGAAAATCTTTTAATGAGGCCGCCTGTCCTGATATTGTCCGTTTTCCTGCTAGGGTGCCTAACCCTTTCTTCGGCGGCACAGGATGAGAAAGAAGTTGCTCTGAAGAAAAGGATCAGCCTTCATGTGAACGATCAGCCTCTGGGGAAAATCCTGGACGAGATTTCGTTAAAGGCAGGTATTTATTTCTCGTACGATCCCTCTGTTCTGAATACCGACCGCACCGTCTCGGCCGGATATGACGATACGGAAACGGGAGAGATCCTGAAGGCTGTTCTGGGGGAAGAATTTCAAACACGGGAGCTGGGAGATCAATGTATTATCACGTTAAAGAAGAAACAAAACCTTGTCCCCCCTGACCAGCCGGAAACACCTTCACCCGATATTATCCGTATTTCGGGCATCATCACCAACGGAGAAACAGGAGAGGTCATCCCCTATGCCAGCATTTCGGTGATGGATGAACCATTTGGAACGATTACCAACCAGGACGGACAGTATGAACTGAAGATCCCCGAAAATTACCAGAGGAAAAAGATTATCTATTCATGCATGGGATTTGCTCAGAGATCGGTCGATCCGGACACGGTGACCGGATCGACCGTGGATGTGAAGTTGGAGCCTGTTGATGTCCGGTTGCGCGAAATTGAAGTAGCAGCCATCGATCCGGTCACGATCCTGGATAAATTTGAAAATCGAATTCGTGAAAACTACCCGGGCGAAGATCTGCTGATGACGTCCTTTTACAGGGAGGTGTTGCTCCAGGATAAAACTTACGTGAACGTTTCGGAGGCGGTCATCCATATCCTTAAAGCATCTTATGAGCAAACATCACGCGAAGACCGGATCCGTCTGCTGAAGGGAAGAAAAAGCCCTGATGTGCAGCCGTTCAAATGGGTCGATTTCAAAATGCAGGGCGGACCTTTTTATATGACGAAACTGGATGTGGTCAGAACAATGGACACATTCCTGGACAAGGAATACAGGAGATTCTACAACTATGAACTGGACTATGTGATCGACTATCTGGACAGGCCCACCTTTGTCATCCTTTTTGAACCGGCCGGTAAAATTGACTTTCCCTGTTATGAAGGAAGATTATTTATTGACCGTGAGACCTATGCCCTGGTCCATGCCGAATTTAGCCTGAGCAGGGAAGGGATGAAGTATGCCCGCAAATCGCTGATCCGTAAAAAGCCCAGAGGTTTTCATGTAAAACCGCTCGATCTTGATTATAAGGTGAGTTACAGGAACATGGACGGGCGGTGGTCGTTCGGTACCGCCCAAACATCGGCCAGGTTCCGGGTAAGAAGCCGGAATGACAGAATCAATTCTGTTTTCCACAGCATCTCGGATCTGCTGGTAACCAACATAGAGAAAACCAGCTTAAGGCGCTTCGATAGAAATGAAAGCTTTTTGCCGACTGATATTTTTACAGAAATGATCATTGACTATGACAAGGAGTTCTGGGGAGACTTTAATATTATTCAGCCTGATGATGATTTACGAAAAGCGCTGAAGAAGCTTAATCTGAACAATGATGTTTCCCGGGATAAAACCTTAGAACACGAGCAAAAACAAGAAAAACATGATTAGAATAAAACACATCTTCCTATTCCTGCTTCTGTCTGGTTGCCTGCTTGGAAGCCAGGCACAAAATGAAGCGATCATTAAAAAGATCCATGATCGTCTGACCAGCTATTTTGAACACCAAGCCGTGGAACGGATCTGTCTGATCACCGACAAGGAAGTCTATAAACCCGGCGAAACGATCTTTTTTAATGCCCTGGCGGGGAGCCTGCCGGTACAGGGTTTGCATGCTGCCGGATCCGGGTTAAAAGTCAGTGTGTACAACACTGAGGGACAAGCGATCGTTGAAGGAGACTTTGAATTTTCTTCCGGTATGGCCTCCGGCAGCATCCGGGTTCCGGAAAATTCCGGCGAAGGAAGATACGTGCTGGAAGCGCATCATGCTTCAGCACGGAACGAAGATGAGGCCTGTATGAAACTGATCTTCATCGATCCGATGAATGAAGCGGAAGTCACCTTTCATCTTCAGAAGGCGCCGGAACTGCTTATCGCGGGTGAAAAACATCCTGTTGAACTGGTACTGAACGATCTGAACGGGAAAGCCGTTTCCGGTGAAAAGCTGGTTTATGAATTGCGGGCAGGAGATGATCTGTTGACTTCCGGAAAGCTGAAAACAGACGATCAGGGAACCCTCAGGTTTGATCTGGATGTCCCGGAAGGAGAATACGACAGGCCCGTGTGGTTAAAAGTCAGTAATTCCGGAAGACTGAATTACAGTCACTGTTTTCATGTGAATACCGGGAAGCTGAAAGTCTGTTTTTATGCGGAGGGTGGCCGCTTCCTGGCCGGAGTACCGTTAAAAACAGGGTTCCGGGTAACCACTTCCGATGGCCGGCCGGTGGATATCTCGGCCGAAATTACAGGAGAAGACGGCCGGCCGGTGTCTCAGGCAAAGACCCTGATCCCGGGATACGGCATGTTCCCCGTGACGGCAAACACGGATGAAAAATATCGTTTCCTGATCACGAGCGAGTTGGGGAAGGGACAGTCGTTTGATCTGCCTGCTTTTGAACAGGAGGGGTTTACCTTCGGCATTCCCAGGACGGATCAGGAATTTATTCACGTGAACCTGCTTTCAACAAACACACAAACACAGGAGGTGAATCTGCTGGTTACCAGGGGGGACCGGCTCTTTTGGGCATCGACGGCGGATATCAGGGGAACAGGGCGTTTGAAAATCCCCAAACAGGATCTTCCCCCGGGACTTTGCCTGCTTTCGGCATTCAGTGAACGGGGGGAGTTACTGGGAGAAAGAATGCTTTATGTGAGCCGCGATCCTCAATTGCAGTTCTCTGCCGAGGTCACGCAGGATGGAAGCGACCGGTCGGGTACCCTTTTGATCAAAGCGGTTCCTTCGGCAAAAGCCGATTCGGCAATGGTGACTGTTTCGGTGAGTGCAGCGGTTAAAAGCCTGGAAGCCGGCGACGATTTCCTGACCTGCTTCACGTTGAATAGCCTGCTCGAAAACCGGATATCCGGGGCCACAGCGATGAAGAAGGAAGGTATTTTGAACGAAAATATCATGAATTATCTGTTAATAGCCAACCGGTTCCGGAATTATTCCTGGCAGTCCGTATTGGATTTCGAAACTGCCGGCGGGGTTTCTCCTTCCGAAAAAAGCTGGTTGTCGGGCAGGATACTGGACCGGTCAGGTGATGCTGTTCAAAATGCAAAGGTGAGCCTGTTTCATCATGCGCAAATGATGAATGTCACCACCGATGAGGAGGGACATTTTATCTTTCCGGGTATCAGCCCGGCAAAGAAGGACGATCATGTGCTGAAGGCGATTGCGCCCGACGGGAATGACAAGCTCACCATCGAATTTGACAAGGATCCCGGTGAGCGGTTGTCCATGCAGGTGCAGCGTTTTTTGTCATGCATGGCTGGTCTTGAAAAACCGGGAGTGCCGCCTCAGTTTGTTGCCGGCAATCAGTTCCTGTATACCAGGTTGAAAAGAAAACCGGTTCCGGCACAGGATAAAAATGCGTCTTATCTGAAACAGCTGCAATCGGGTTCAACGATCATGGATGTCATTAAAATGATCAAGCCATACCATCTTGTCGACGGCGATAAGATTGTATTCCCCGGAGGCAGTAATTCGCTGATGGCCCAGGATGGCGCGTTGATCGTGCTTGATGGCCAGAAGATGGGGACGAGCGCTTCGGCGATCAACAACATCTCACCCTATGATGTGGCGTCCATTGAGATTTCCACAAATCCTGTTGATATCTCGCGTTATACCGGGCTCAATTCGGTGGGGTTGATCGAAATCAATACCCGCAGGGGCGAGCCTGCCGGGAAACCGACGGATACGGCAGAAGATGCGGACAGCACGGAATTCAGGGGGGATCAGCGGCAAACGACCTTGTACTGGTCGCCTGCCCTGCTTCTCAACGAAGAGGGAGAGGTGAGGATACAGATCCCGGCAACCCGGATAAAAGGGGACTTTGTGGTCGAAGTGAATGGCATGGATAAAAAAGGAAGATTAGGTCAGCATACATTGGTTTTAAAGAGCGAGTAAAGGTACGGGGCTTTCCGAAGCCCCATCCTTTACACGATTTTATCCAGGATTGGCGCAGCGGGGAAGCCTTCCGGAAGGAGGCGGGGTTCAAGGGCTGCCAGGAGCGGCTGTAACGTTTCATAATCATGCTTCTGCGATCTCAGCGTGCTTGCCAGCAATGAAGCCAGTGTTTCCGGCAGATCACCTTCCCAGCGGGATTCCGTTATTCTGCCTTTTTCAACCAGCAGCGTAAAGGAGATCTTTTTCCCGGGGATGCTGATTTCGTTCCGGTATTGATATTTGGGTGAATACCCGTAAATCCAGTCCCACTGACCGTATTTTTCATTTCTCAACTGACGGATGGCTTCCAGGTCGGCTTCCGAAAGTTCGGTTACCCGGCAGTCCGGGAACGTTCGGCTGACACGGTCGAAAATAAACGCAGCAAAGGCTTCCATGGTCATGGGCGTTTGCAGGTGGTCCGAAATATTGGTCACTTCGCTCCGGTTCGACTGGATCGCTTTGTCTTCAAACCGCGACAAATCCACCTTCAGCGCATTTTTCAGGCGGTCGAGCCGGCTGTTGAAGAGCAGCGTGCCATGATGCATCAGCCGGAGCTTGTGCACATGATCGGCGCTTCCGGATATCTTCTCTTGTCCCAGAAAGATGGACTGATGAGGACCGGCATGAGCCTGTAGTCCCAGTTCACCGAGCACCCCGATCATGAGTTGGGTGAACGACTGGTAATTAATATCCTCCGTCCGTTCCACCGTCCTGATAAATGTAAAATTCAGGTTCCCTTCGTCATGGAAAACGGTTCCTCCGCCGGAGAGCCTCCGGGCAACATGGACGCGGTTCTCGCGGACATAGCGGTGGTCGATCTCCGCCAGTGCATTCTGGTGCTTCCCGACCACGACCGCGCGCTGACTGCGCCAGGTCAAAAAGAAATCGCCGGCGTCCTTCTTCAGAAGATACTCTTCTGTGGCCAGGTTCAGGTAAGGATCTGTACTTTTTAAAGGGATACAACGGGTTGTCATGTGCACAAAAATAGCTAAAAACCGAAAATGATGCCAATGGTGGGCAAGACGGTACCTGTCGTATTTTTTGCTTTCCGGATGACATACCGTGTCCCGTTGTCGGTGGTCAGGAACGCTCCGCTGCTGTCCTGCTCCCGGATCAGATGGTCTTTTGCCTGACTTTGGAAATGATAGAGGTTCTGGATGTCGAGGTAGAATTTGAGGATGAACTTCTGAAGGTAATAGACCTTGTCCACGCGGACATCCAACTGGTGAAAGGGGTCAAAACGCAGGGAGTTCCACCGGCCGGTATCCAGATATGGCCCGTTGTTCATGTTCCACGCGTCAATCAGTGAGGAGCGGTCCATGTCGTAAGGGGTATAGGGCAGGCCGCCCACGAACCGCCAGCGTATCCCTGCACGCCAGTTTCGGTTCAGGTCCCTGGTCGTGGTCAACGTCAGCAGGTGCTTGCTGTCCCAACTCGAGGCGATGGACCTGCCGTGCTTGTCTTCAAATTCACTTCTGACCAGTGTGTACGAAAGGTTGAAATTAAATTTGCCTCCCGACGTGATGCGGGCCTGAAACTCCACCCCGTAAGCTTTCCCGTCTGAGGCAGACACCACTTCCTCGTTTCCGATCACCCCGTAGTCGGCCCCCAGGTTGGCCAGGCTCACCGAATCCCTGATCGAAAAGGGATAGTCGTGATAGTTTTTCAGAAACCCTTCGACCGACAACTGCGTATCGGGGCGAGGACGAAATTCCACCCCGGCAATCACATGGTCTGCACTGATGTATTTCAACCCGTTTGATTTGTTGACCAGTTCGCCGTCGCGTTTGAATCCCATCGGCGGATAAGCCGGCAGTTGACAATAGCGTCCGCTGTTGAAATTAAGGCTCCATTTCGGAGTAAGCCGGTACGAGCCCGACAGGCGGGGCGAAAACTGGTCAAACGGATTATTCATGTCGTCCGAATAGTTGCACGCGTCAAACCGGACCCCCGCCGACAGTTCTAGCCGCCCGTTCAGGAATTGGTGGCTTGCTTGTCCGAAGAAGCCTGTTTTGACCAGGTTCAGCCGGGTATGGTAATTCACCTGGAACGTCCCCTGCGGGTCGTACCGCTGCTGGATGGTGGTGTTGGTGTAAGTGACCAGATCGAGATTGGCGCCGAAGCTGATGCGGATGTCGCCATCCAGGATCCGGTTTTCATAGCGGAACTTGTTCTCAATCTCTTCCGACTTGTAATCGAGGGTTTTGTTGGCTTCGGTGCTGTCGTCGTTGTCCAGGTATTTCAGGGAAGTGTTGTTCAGATGACTTCGGCTGGCGACCAGCGTGTGGTAGCCCTTTTCCCTGAAATGCTTGTACACCGCCCCGGCGGTATAGCTCCACTGTTCATATTCAGGGAGCGTGGACAGGATGAATTTTTGCTGGTCGTCGGGTTGCTTAATGCCGGTATTGAGGCTGAACTGGTCGAGGGCGCCCAGTCCCGTCAGCGTGATCTCGTTCCGGCTGTCAGGTTTGATTTTCACTTTGAACTGGACGTCGTTGAAGGTCGGCAGAAACGGGAGCTCCAGTAGGCTGAAGAGGAATTTCAGGTATGACCGGCGCACCGAAACAATATAGGTGGTATTTGTCCCGGCCGGACCGTCGACCATCGCCGCGATTTCGGAAGCACCGACCGACAACTGGCCTTTTCCCCGCTCGTGGTTCCCGTCGCGCTGTGAAAATTCAAACACCCCGCTCAGGGCATTTCCCCTCGATGCCGGAAAGGCCCCTGAGTAATAGTTCGCCTCCCGCAACAGGTCGGCGTTGATGATGCCCACCGGTCCCCCTGAAGCACCCTGGGTGGCAAAGTGGTTGATATTCGGAACTTCAACCCCGTCCAGGAAAAACCGGCTTTCGGAAGGACCACCTCCCCTGATGATGATATCGTTCCGGAAGGCTGGGGTAGACTGTACCCCGGGAAAGGACTGGATCACCTTCGAAATATCGCGGTTGGCCCCCGGGCTGGTCTCAATCTCGGAGATACCGATGTTCCTTAGCGAGACCGGGCTTTCTTCCGGTTTTCTGAAGAGCGACTTCGTAACGGTCACCTCCCCGAGTTGCATGTCAGTTTTCAACAAGGCCATATCCAGGTCGACGATCCTTGACTGGCTGACCTCAACTTCGGGTGACGTCATTTCTTCATAACCGAGGGTCCGGAACTGAAGCCGGATGAACCCGGGAGTGAGCCCGGACAACGAATAGAATCCGTTTTCGTCGGTGGTGGTGCCCGTGGTGGTGCCGACGACGACGACAGCCGCGAAGGGCAGTCCCGCGTTGGTGGCTGCATCAGAAACACGTCCTCTGATCATGGCCTGCTGACCGCACACCGACACTGTCAGGAACAGGGATCCAAGGATGAAAAAAATCCGGTTGCTCATAAAATTCCGTTTGTTTTTTTGAATCGTTATCTTTGTCTGAACCGGTTAACAGGCCGGTTTTTGTTGATGAAGATAAGGTTTTAAACGAACATTAGGAAAAAATGCGGGTTGTTGTACAACGTGTTTCTGAAGCATCGGTGGCAGTCGGTGGCAGGCTGAAGGCATCCATCGGGTGCGGATTGCTCATCCTTCTTGGAGTGGAGGATGCGGATCAGGATGAAGATATCGAATGGTTAGTGCGGAAGATCGCGCAGTTGCGCATCTTTAATGATCTGAACGGGGTGATGAACCGGTCCCTGGAGGAAACCGGGGGCGAAGCGCTCGTGGTCAGCCAGTTTACGCTGATGGCCTCGCTGAAGAAAGGGAACCGGCCGTCGTGGATCAGGGCATCCGCTCCTCTTAAAGCGATTCCGATGTATGAAAAGTTCATCCGTGCATTGTCCGTGAAACTGGGCAAGCCGGTCGGAAGCGGCGAATTCGGCGCCGACATGAAGGTGTCGCTGGTAAACGACGGGCCTGTGACGGTGATCATCGACACGAAGAACAAAGACTTTTAGAGAATAAATTAACCTGTGAAGAACGGATCGCGTATAACCCCGTATCCCCGTGAGTGAATCATCCCTGTAAAACGGGATACGGGCGAACAGGAAATCATTCCGCAGAAACGGAATAACGTGAGCAGGAAACCTGATCGTGCTGTAAAAGCAGGAATAGGAACAAAAATTGAAAACGATGCAAGATAAACAGGAAGTGTCGCTCCGGCGGGCGCAGCAAATGGTTGATGAGTGGATCAAAACATATGGGGTACGTTATTTCAGTGAACTGACGAACATGGCGATCCTGGCGGAGGAAGTCGGGGAGCTTGCCCGGATCATGGCCCGCCGGTACGGCGACCAGTCATTTAAGTCGTCGGACGAAGGGCGTGATCTTGGAGATGAAATGGCCGACGTGTTTTGGGTGTTAATTTGCCTGGCAAACCAGACCGGGGTTGACCTGAATGAAGCTTTTTTGAAAAATGTGGAAAAAAAGACTGCAAGGGACCAGGCCCGGCATCATCGTAACGAGAAATTAAAATAAGATCAAAATGGATATACAAAAAGAATTGGCTGAAATAGCGATCAGGGCAGGCTTAAATCTGTCCCTGGGAATGGAAGAGCTGGCACTTTCGTGTATTGATCTTACCACGTTGAATGCGACCGACACCCCTGGTCGCATACGTGACTTTACAGCCAGGGTCAACGATTTTGGGAACGATTACCCTTCACTCCCGAACGTGGCTGCAATTTGCGTTTATCCAAACATGATTCCATATGTGAAAGAAGTCCTGAACAGGGACAAGGTAAAGATTGCGGCTGTCGCCGGTGGCTTTCCGTCTTCCATGACCTTCCTGGGACTGAAAGTGGAAGAGGCC
>CAZOYZ010000039.1:11682-16485 GCA_964584045.1 uncultured Prolixibacteraceae bacterium
CCCGGCGCGCTGTTGGTGATGTGTCATGCGGTGAAGGATTTCCACCTGAGGACAGGGCATCAGGTGGGCGTTAAGCCGGCAGGAGGAATAGCCACCACCGAACAGGCCGTCTTCTATCTGACAATTGTCAGGGAAATCCTGGGCGAGGGGTGGATGAACCCGGGGTTACTCCGGATCGGCGCCAGCCGGCTCGCTAATCACCTGCTGAGTAACATTTTGAATGAAGAGGTTAATTATTTCTAAGATTTATCAAGTTCAGGATCGATTTCTTTCAGGGATCAAACCTTTTTTAGTAAATTGGGTGAAATTTTTTGAAACTAATCGAATTGACATATGAACACCAAGATCAAAGAGCTCACAGAGACCATTTATAACGAAGGGATTACAAAGGCCCGGGAAGAAGCAGAAAAAATTCTTTCAGAAGCAGAAAAAAAGGCTGAAAAGATTGTGGCAGTATCGGAAGAACAGGCGGAGGCCATTCTTACGGAAGCCCGCCAGGAAACCGAAAAGATTAACAATTCTCTGAGAGCTGAGCTTCAGGCCGTATCGGAACAGGTCGTAGAAATCACAAGGCAGGAATTAAAAAATATGGTTTCGGCGAAGGCTTCCGAAGCGCTCGCGAAACAACTTACCTCCGATCATGACTTTTTGACGGATTTGGTACTGGAAATAGCCCGTGGCTGGCGTGCAAACGGGACAAACGGCAACCGTCCCGAAATGCTGATCCCCGAAACTTCAGCAGACAAAATGGAATCGCTGTTAAAGTCAAAGGCTTCTGAAGCCCTTTCGTCAGGACTGAAGATCAAGCCGGTTCCCGGGCTGAAGGATGGTTTCAGCATCGTGAATCAAGCAGAGGGTTTTAAAATATCATTTACCGATGAAGATTTCCAGGCATTTTTTTCGGCTCTGATGAAGCCAAAGATCCGGGAATTCCTTTTTAGTCAGGAAAAGGCATGAGTTCCTATTACAGTTTTGTTGCCGGGCTGCCGGACCTGGAGTTTGACACGGAATCGGATATGACGATTCCGGTGCTTTATCCCGGTATACTCGAAGAAGTACTTCCGGCAGAAGAGTTGGAATGGGTGCGTCTGCTTTGGTTGAGGAAATTTCATCTGAAGATCATCTCCTGGTTAAGCGGAGAAAGCCAGGGAGAAGATTTGCCTCCTGAATTGCCCGTTGAGGCGTTCCACTCGGGCAATGAGGCTTTTCAAGGTCTTCCTTCCTTTTTGCAGCAGCTTGTCCTTTGGAAAGAGAACGACCGGGGCCAGCTTCCTTCAGCGAAGATTGCATACCGCCTGCAACAGCTTTACTTCAGGCAACTGTTGGCTTCGCCAAACCGTTTCATGCACGAATGGGGCAACTCAGAGATGAACCTGATCAACTTCATGGCCGCGCATCGTTCCGAGGCGGCAGCTGCCGATAAGAAACAGCAGCTGATTCCCGGCAATGATTATTATGAGTTGTTACAGGAGTTTACCGTTTCGCAGAAGATCGTACATACCGAATTTCAGCCGGCTTCGAAACTGGAGCCTCTTTTTTTACATGCCAATTTGCTTGAAAGGGAGCTTGAAACGGATCGGGTGCGATGGAATACCATCGACGAAATCAACCGGTTTGAATACTTTACCGTCGACGTGATCCTGGGTTATTTCCAGAAGGTGTTGCTGCTCGAACGGTGGAAACGGATTATGCAGGCAAAGGAGACTGTTGATCCGCTGGAGCTTGCTGCGGGGATCATCCACTCCAATAATCAATAATCAATCATCAACGGGTCCCGTATCAGGATTCCGGACTCCAAAAATAAAAACCAAACATGGAAAACGTAAAAATAATCAGCAAAGGAAAGGTTACGGCTATCGTGGGTAACCTGGTAGAAGCAATTGTTGATGGCCCGCTCATTCAGAACGGCATTTGCTTTTTTCTGTTCCAGGATAGGGAGATCATGGGCGAGGTGATCAAAACCGACGGGAACAAGGCATTTGCCCAGGTTTTTGAATCCACCCGTGGTTTTTATACCGGGATGGAAGTCGTTTTCTCGGGAACGATGCTGGAAGTACAACTCGGACCGGGCATGCTTACGCGAAATTATGACGGGTTGCAAAACGATCTGGACAAAATGAAAGGTGTTTTCCTGGAACCGGGTGCACGGACTTTTCCGCTCGATGAAGGATCGCGCTGGCAATTTACTCCGGTTGTGAAGCCAGGCGATCGGGTTCATGCAGGCGACTGGCTTGGTGAAGTCCCGGAATATCATATCCAGCACAAGATCATGGTGCCGTTTAAGTTTGAAGAGGCTTATGAAGTAGCCTGGATCGCTCCTGCGGGAGAATATGCGATCACCGATACCGTGGCCCGTTTGGCAAATGACCTGGGTATCGAAAAGGAGGTGACCATGATCCAAAGTTGGCCTGTTAAGGTTCCCATTACCTGTTACCGTGAAATGTTAAGACCCGGCACCTTGTTCGAGACCGGTGTCCGTGTGATTGATACCATGAACCCGATCCTCGAAGGAGGTACAGGTTTTATTCCGGGGCCATTTGGCAGCGGCAAAACGGTGCTTCAGCACGCGTTGGCCAAACAGGCTTCGGCCGATGTGGTCATCATTGCTGCTTGCGGTGAGCGTGCCAACGAGGTCGTGGAGATCTTTACCGAATTCCCTCATCTGGACGATCCGCGCACAGGAAGAAAACTGACCGAAAGAACGGTGATCGTCGCCAATACCTCCAATATGCCCGTTGCCGCCCGTGAAGCTTCCGTGTATACGGCGATGACCATCGCCGAATATTTCCGGTCGATGGGACTAAGCACCCTTTTGCTTGCCGATTCCACATCGCGATGGGCTCAGGCACTGCGCGAAATGTCGAACCGCATGGAGGAACTTCCCGGACCCGATGCGTTCCCAATGGATTTGTCGGCGATCATCGCCAATTATTATTCAAGGGCAGGATATACGATCCTGAATAACGGTGTGAAAGGTTCGATCACGTTTATCGGTACCGTGTCTCCGGCGGGGGGTAACTTACTGGAACCGGTCACGGAGGCCACAAAGAAAGTAGCCCGCTGCTTTTTCGCGCTTTCACAAAACCGGGCCGACAGCAAACGGTACCCGGCCATCGACCCGATCGACAGCTATTCGAAATATCTGGATTACGAGGAATATATTGAATTTGCCTGCAGGCATATCGGAACGAACTGGATCGCGAAGATCGACGATGTCAAGAACTTTTTGATCCGTGGTCAGGAGGTACGTGAACAAATTAATATTCTGGGAGATGATGGCGTACCGGTCGAGTACCACGAAATCTTCTGGAAATCTGAACTGATCGATTTTGCCATCCTTCAGCAGGATGCGTTTGATGAGATCGACAGTAATACCCCGTTAAAGCGGCAGAAATACATGCTCGAGAGCGTGATCAAAATCGTGGAAACTGAGTTTGGATTCACCGACTTCAATGAAGTCCGCGACTATTTCAAAAAGATCATCAACTTGTTCAAGCAGATGAACTACAGTGCGTTCAACTCGGAGAAGTTCCATGGTTACGAGCAGCAGTTAAAGGATCTTGTTAATGCTAAAATTACTGTAGAATGAAGGCAAAGGCATTTCAAACCATCTATTGCCGTCTGGCAAATATTACGAAAGCCACCTGTACGCTTGAAGTTTCGGGCGTAGGTTATGAGGAAGTGGCCTGGGTTCAGGGGCGTGCCGCCCAGGTGGTCAAGATCGTGGGGAATAAAGTGACCCTGCAGGTTTTTGAAGGGACTGAAGGACTTCGGAGCGATGCGGAAGTCATTTTTACAGGCCGTCCTCCCTTGCTGCCCCTGAGTGATTACATGAACGGGCGCTTTTTTGATGGTTTTGGGAACCCTATCGACGGGCTGCCTGCAGTGGAAGGCCGCGAATATCCGATCGGAGGCCCTTCGGTCAACCCGGTCCGCCGGATGCAGCCCAGCGAGCTGATCGCCACGGGTATTGCGGGAATTGATCTCAACAACACGCTTGTTTCAGGACAAAAGATCCCCTTCTTTGCCGATCCGGACCAGCCTTATAACCAGGTGCTGGCCCTCATCGCCCTCAGGGCGAAGGTGGACAAGATCATTTTGGGAGGTATGGGACTCACCCGTGACGACTACCTGTTCTTTAAACATGCCTTCGAAAAAGGGTACGGTCAGTCGAAGATTATCGGGTTTGTCAATACGACCGATAAATCACCGGTTGAACGGTTACTGATCCCGGATATGGCCCTGGCTGCGGCTGAATATTTTGCCGTTGAAAAAAATGAGAAGGTGCTGGTCCTGTTGACCGATATGACCCAATATGCCAATGCCTTAAGCATTGTCTCCAACCGAATGGATCAGATCCCGTCGAAGGACAGCATGCCGGGTTCGCTGTACAGCGACCTTGCCAAAATTTACGAGAAAGCCGTGCAGTTCCCCGATGGCGGGAACATCACCATCCTGGCGGTCACGACACTTTCGGGAGGGGATATTACCCATGCCATACCGGACAATACCGGGTATATCACGGAAGGTCAGCTTTTCCTTCGCCGTGCTCCTGAGGTGAATAAGGTCATTATCGATCCGTTCCGGAGTCTTTCCCGTCTGAAACAGCTCGTGATCGGGAAAGTGACACGTTCCGACCATCCGCAGGTCATGAATGCAGCCATCCGGCTGTATGCCGATGCCGCAAACTCCAAAACCAAGCTGGAAAACGGGTTTGAGTTGTCTGATTATGACCGCAGGGTTCTTCGGTTCGCGGAGGAATACTCCAGGAATATCCTGGCGATTGACGTGAATCTGGGAACA
>CAZOYZ010000039.1:16585-19356 GCA_964584045.1 uncultured Prolixibacteraceae bacterium
GTTCGCGGAGGAATACTCCAGGAATATCCTGGCGATTGACGTGAATCTGGGAACAAACGAGATGCTCGACGAGACCTGGACGCTCTTTGGCCGGTATATGACACGCGACGAGGTGGGTATCAAGCAGGAATTCGTTGATAAATACTGGAAGGAACCGCAACTGGTATGAGAGGGAAATCTTGATACCTGACACCAAAATCGACTATGAAGTTAGAGATCAAATACAATAAGACTGTTTTACGGGAATTTCAGACAAAGCTGAAAGTGCGCCAGAAGGCGCTTCCGACTTTGAAAAACAAGGAAGCTGCCCTGCGTGCCATGGTATTCGAGACCCGTAAACATCTGGAGGAAGCGGTTAACGCCCTGCATGTTCTGCTAAAGCGGACAGATCCCTGGAAAAAGCTCTGGAACGAATTTGATTTTGCCCTTTTGAAAGTCAGTCAGGTCAAAGTCAGCCGGGCCAAAATCGCAGGGATCCTGATCCCTCATTTTGAAGGACTGGAGGCAGAAGTGAAAGAATTCCCGCTGACACTTTACCCGGACTGGTTCAGTGAAGGCCTCCCTGAATTACAAAAGTTGCTCGAAGCAACAGGCAGAAGGGAAGTTTTGGAAGAACGTCTTCAACTGTTGGAGCAGGCGAGGAAAAAAGCAACTCAAAAGGTAAACCTCTACGAAAAAGTGCAGATCCCTGCGCTCGAGTCGGCGATCCGGCAGATCAAGAGGTATCTGGAAGACGAAGATAACCTGTCGAAGGCTTCGCAAAAACTATTAAAAACAAAGATGCAAAAGATCGCGCAGCTATGATTGTGAAGATGATTAAATATACTTTTGCTGTCCACCACAGGTTCTACAGTCAGTTCCTGGATGATCTGCAGGAACTGGAGGTCGTTCACGTCGACCGGAGCCGTGAGCAGAAAGTGGCCGGTGAAGCAGCAGAGCTGGCGGCCGAGGTAACCCGGATCAATCAGCTGCTGGAGCAGCTAAAGAACTATACGCACGACGAACCAAAGGAAGAAACTTCGACGCTTCCGGTAAGCGAGGTCGCTGTGATGACCAGCTCCCTTACCAAACGGCTTGGTGATTGCCGCTCCGCGCTGGAGCAACTTCAGGAAACCATCGAAGCACGCCGGATATGGGGCAATTATTCCGATCAACTGCTTTCTGAACTGAAAAAGGAAGGGATTCAAATCCGATTCTATACCATACCTGCCAAAAAATTCAGTCCATCCTGGCCCGGACTTTTCCCCGTTGAGGTCATCAGCAGGTCGGACCGGGAGATCCACTTTGTCTCGATCGGAACGAGGGAGGTTACATTTGAGGGAGCCAGGGAACTTCATCCGCCCGGAGAGCAGGTTTCAGAGATGCTTACACGTTCCGAATTACTCCGTAAGGAGATTTCCGGGATCCACTCCGATCTTGAAAAATTGGCAAACAGTACCTGGGTGCCTTTGCATAACCGGCTGACATTGCTGAAGGACCGTCTGGAATGGCTGGATATCCTGGATAATCAGACTTCTCAGCTTGGTGAAGGACAGATTTTTCTGCTTGAGGGTTGGGTTCCGGTGGATGCCCGGGAGAAACTGGACCGTTATCTGGATGAAAAGGGAATTCTGTATCTTCTCTCGGAAGCAACCCCGGAGGAAGTACCCCCTGTCCGGTTAAAGAATAGCCGGTTTGCCGGACTTTTCGAGCCGATCTCCAAATTGTTCTCTTTACCTGATTATGCTGAACTTGATTTGACGGCATATTTTGCACCTTTTTTCATGTTGTTCTTCGGATTTTGTGTGGGAGATGCAGGTTACGGACTGGTTATTTTGTTAGGATGTACATTTGGGAAGCGCTTTGTCTCATCCGATGTCAAAGGTTACCTTAGCCTTGGCCAGTTTTTCGGCCTCTCCACAACGGTCGTAGGTTCTGTCTTCGGGACGTTTTTTGGGATGGAGCTGGTTAAGGTCCCTGCTTTTGCACCGGTGAAGGATTTATTCCTGGATACTTCAACCATTTTCAACCTGGCTCTGATCGTAGGAGGTATTCAGATCATTTTTGGGATTATCCTGCGGATTTTCAATCAACTACGGCAGAGTAACCCCGCCACCGCATTGGGGTCAATCGGATGGTTGCTGTTGTTTTTCACGGCCGGACTCTTCGAGTATCTCCTTCCTGCCACCGCGATGACAGGCTTTCTAAAGCTGGTCAAAATCTCCCTCTATTCCATTTCCCTGATCTTTGTCCTGTTCTTTTCAGGAACAGGTTCCGTATTTCAGCGGATCGGCGGGGGGATTTGGGAAATTTACGGCAATGTGACCGGCATTTTTGGAGATCTGCTTTCCTATATCCGTTTGTTTGCCCTTGGGGTGGCCAGTTCCATTCTCGGATTGGTGGTCAACCAGATGGCTGCTGCCTTTGGAAAAGCACCTGTGATCGGGCCGGTCATTTTTTTACTGATCCTTTTGGTCGGACATTCTGCCAACATGGTCATTTCTTCGCTTGGAGCATTTGTCCATCCCATGAGGCTCACTTTCGTAGAATTTTATAAGAATGCGGGTTTTAAGGGAGGGGGTAAATCATACCGCCCTTTTGCAAAACACAAAAATCAATAATCAATTTAATATAAAAAATTATGGATTTGGCTTATGTACTTGTTTACACTGGATTAGCCTTGATGGTTTTGCTTTCGGGGATTGGGAGCGCGATCGGGGTTACAAAAGGAGCTAATGCAACAATTGGCGCTCTGAAAAAACGTGAAGATGCTTTTGGAAGCTATCTGCTGC
>CAZOYZ010000040.1:0-4888 GCA_964584045.1 uncultured Prolixibacteraceae bacterium
TTGCTGTTGATCTTCCATCCTGTTCAGGTGATTTGCCGCAGGACAGGCGGTTACCAGCTCCGGAAAAAGTCGGTCGACATCCTGAATTTTTTGCTGTTGTACAGCCTGGTCATGATGGGGGTGCGGATCAGGTTCAGGGGCTTTGAACGGTTGCCTCAGGGACGCCCTCTTATCATTGTATCGAATCATCAGAGCCTGATGGATATTCCGCCAATTGTGTGGGGATTCAGGAAACACCATCCCAAATTTGTGTCGAAAAAGGAGTTGGAAAGGGGAATCCCAAGTATTTCCTATAATTTAAGGCATGGCGGCTCTGTATTGATCGACAGGGAGAACGGGCGACAGTCGATCGTGGAGATTTCAAAGCTGGGGAAGCACATTGAAAAGGAAAATTACAGTGCCAGTATTTTTCCGGAAGGGACACGCAGCAAAACGGGGGAGGTGAAGCGTTTTCAGCATCCGGGTATTGCCGCCCTGTTACGTTCGGCTCCTTCGGCATGGATCGTACCTTTCGTGATTGATGGGAACAGTGAGTTGGTCAAACGGGGCTATTACCCGCTTCAATTCGGAACTTGTCTGACCTTTACCGTCCTCGATCCCATCGATCCCGCGGGACGTGATCCGAAAGAGCTGACTGAAGAGATAGAACAAAAGATCAGGGAAGCACTTGGGCAAAATTCTTAACGCTTCAACGCAGAGGCGGGCCAAATCACGCAGCAGGCGGCAGGTAAGAACAGAAAGGTACGGGAGTCGGGGTGAAACCCCGTCAGATTTGATCCCAACCTTGCCGGTACGTATGACGGATCCACTCTTCTGCGGTTTGCAGGGCAGGGAGAGAGACATATTTTCTCTGATGCCGGGGATCTCCTTTTACCAGATCAAAGTCCTCTTTCCCGACGATTTGAAGAGTGTCGTCATTTGTGATGTTGGAGAAAAGCATCCTGTCACTGTCCCAGTATAATTTCCGGTTCAGGCTTTGCAGGCGGACGGCAAGTACACCCAACAGCACCATTTCGCTCAATGGCCCGGCATACGAGAAATTTGAAGAAGCTTCGACACGGTTTTCGGGTGTTTCTTTACAGGCTCTGATCCAGTCCTGTTCATGTCCGCCTTCCATTGCGGCAGAGATCCTTCGGATGGATTTTTCGGGCGCTCTGAAATGCGCCATTTCTGAAGTCGGCAACAAGGTAGGATTCCTGGCAGAGGCACCACACATGATCTTTCCCTTTGTTCCGTGAAAAATGCAGCCGCCGTCCTGGTCACCCATGGGTTCTTTATCCAGGAGTTCGTTCGGGCGGGGCGGCAACAGTCCTCCGTCGTACCATGTAACGGTGACCGGGGGCATAGCCACTTTAGGCAGGTTGTCGCGGGCGGGGAACTCAAAGCGGATGATCTCCGAGTTCGGGGCAGATCCGGTATTAAATGCACCGGAACTTGCCTGTACCGCTGCCGGATGTTTCAGTACAAGGGCCTTGAAGACCGGGTCGAGGATATGACAGCCCATATCGCCCGGCGCCCCTGTTCCAAAATCCCACCACGCCCGCCAGTTCCACGGGTGATAAATTTCATGGTAAGGGCGGTAGGCCGCGGGTCCTATGAACAGATCCCACGCCAGGGACTTCGGGATGCGCATCTCCTTTTTGGGATATTCGAGCACCTGGGGCCAGGTGGGGCGGTTGGTCCATGAATCGACACCGGTCACTTCACCAATGACTCCCGACCAGATCCATTCACAGATCTCGCGAATACCGTTACCGGAGTTGCCCTGATTACCCATTTGGGTAGCCACTTTGTATTTGGCGGCTGTACCGGCCAGAGCACGTGATTCGAAGATCGAGTGGGAGAGGGGGGCCTCCAGGTAAACATGAAGGCCGAGACGCATGGCGGTCATGGCCGGGAGCGCATGCGTATGGTCGGGCGTGGCGATCATCACCGCGTCAATGTCTTTTTGCTTGTCAAACAGCACCCTGAAATCCGAATACTGCGGCACCGAATCCCATTCCCTGAAAGAGTTCCGGCTGGCATATTCCGCATCCACATCGCACAAGGCGACGATATTCTCCGTCTCCATTTGTTTCAGGTTGAGATAGCCTGCTCCGCCAACTCCGATCCCTGCAATGTTCAGCTTGTCGCCGGGCGGACGGTGACCCAGTCCGGCGATGACCCGGCTGGGAAGGAACATGATACCGGCCAGGGCGGCAGATGCGGATCCGATAAATTTTCGTCGCTCAGGAGTGACAGATTCTTTCCTCATACGATCACGGAGATTGAAAAAATAATTAGCCGGATGAATCTGATCATCCGGCTAACTCAAAATATCTGATTAAGCAGGCATTTCCGGTAAACTCCAGGGAGCACGGTAGGTATGCTTGATCAATTCGGCTGCGAATGCTTTTGCGGAAACCGGATCGGTCCATGTCTTATTAAAGGTTGGGTGACCGTCGGTAATTTTGAAACCATCATGGACGACGGTCTTAATTTTTTCGTCGTCTTTCAGGTTCGTAAATTCCATAGTTTCGCCGTTCCATTCCAGTTCTTTATTCAGACTCTGCAAACGGACAGCCAATACGCCCATGACCACCATTTCGTTGAACGGTCCGGCTTCACTGAAATCGGAAGCAGTCTTCACACGGTTTTCAGGACTTTCCTTGCAGGCGCGTACCCAATCCATTTCGTGGCTGGTTTCTACGCGACGACGGAACTTGGGAGCGTTGGGAACACGACCTGACAATAACCAGGGATCTCTTCCGTAGCATCCGCAAATCAGCGTGTCTTTTGTCCCGTGGAAGGCCACATAGCCACCGGCGTTATTCGGATCTTTACCTGCAGGCCATCCATCGGGAAGCATGGGTTTAATCCCGCCGTCATACCAGTACACATCTACTTCAGGCAGTTTTACCTTCATTTTTTTCTGAGATTTTCTTTCCGGGAAGGTCAGCCGGACAGACTGTCCTGTCGGAGCGCAGTCATTCAGCAGTAAGGTTGAATTTCCCTGCACTTTGGTTGGATAGCCTAATTCAAGACCCGTGAATACAGGGTGCAGGATGTGGCAGGCCATATCACCGAGGGCACCTGTTCCGAAGTCCCACCAGCCGCGCCAGTTCCATGGATGATAAATTTCATTGTAGGGCCGCATTTTTGCAGGTCCGATGAACAGATTCCAATCCAACGTTTCAGGAACCCATTGCCCGTTTTCGGGAGTGTTTAAGCCCTGCGGCCAGATTGGACGGTCGGTAAAGGAATCCACTTTGGTCACTTCACCGATTTCGCCGTTGGCGATCCATTCAATAACCAGGTTAACACCTTCGCCCGACGATCCCTGATTTCCCATCTGAGTGGCTACCTTATATTTGTCAGCCAGTTTAGTCAGTAACCGGGATTCATAAACGGTATGCGTCAGCGGTTTCTGGAGGTAAACATGCTTACCCATCGTCATCGCATGAGCCGCGGTAATGGCATGAGTATGATCGGCTGTGGCGATCACAACGGCGTCAAAGCTTTTTCCCAGTTCGTCATACATCTCGCGCCAGTCCTTGTATTTTTTGGCTTGCGGGAAATGCTCAAAAACACGTGCAGCATATTTCCAGTCCACATCGCAAAGACCGATAATATTTTCCGATTCGAGATTCTTGAGATTAGCAAATCCCATACCCCCAATCCCTACACCGACGATATTCAGCTTGTCACTGGGCGCTTTATGCCCAAGTCCTGCAATCACATTACTTGGAAGAATGGTAATCCCTGCAGCCGCTGCAGCGGTAGTTCCCAGAAATGACCTCCTGGAAAACCTGTTTGTCTTGTTCGACATTTGCTCCATAGTTTAAATAATTTTAATTTGATTTAGGTATTTTCTAAATGAAAACAATCAATCACTCTGAAAAAACAGTTAAAGATATAACTATCCCTGCGATTGACAAAACGGTTATCATTAAAAAACACCTTCGCCGCCGAATTCCATTTCATTGGTTCCTTCCCTTGAAGAATCAGTCCGGTCGTTTTTGTAGTTGTTAATCTTGTAGCTTAATGTCAGCGTCAGGATGCGCGGTTCGCGTTCGAAGCGTTGGTACGACTTAAAGTTCGGCCCCATGGTCGTGCCTTCAAATTTTCCGGTACCGAAAATATCCATAAGGCTTACGGTGGCGGTCAGCTTCTTTTTCATCAGATCCTGCCGGTAAGAGACGTTTGAATAAAACATTCCTTCCCGGTCGCCCTGTGCGGAAACAGATGCTCCCCGGTACATTCCCATGAGTTGCATCCGGCTATTGGGAGAAAACTTGAAAATGGTATTGATCCTCCCGTCTATATTGGTGCTTTCCCGTTCAATGACTTCTCCTTCCGATTCGTCTTCGATCCGGTAGTTATACAGGGAGACGCTGCTGTTCACCTGCAGCCATTTTGCCGGGTTGATGTCACCCATTAATTCGGCGCCCAGCGAATAGTCATTGTTCAGGTTGACCACTCTTTCATAAAGGATGGCGTCGTCGCCCACTTCGCTGATCCCGGTGATCAGCCCGTTTGTGATCCGGTAAAAGCCTTCCAGCGAAATAAAGGAAGCGCCGAGCCGTTTCAGTAATCCAAGCTCATAGGAATCGGTATATTCCGGTTCAAGATCCGGGTTACCGGTGCGGATCGAATACCGGTCACGGTACTCTCTGGACGGGTCCAGATCACGGCCTCTCGGACGGTTGATCCTCCTGCTGTAACTGGTCATGACCTGGTAGTTGTCGGGCAGTTCCAGCGACAGATGGGCGGTGGGAAAAAAATCGAACCGTTCCATGTTAAACGACTGGTCGGTCAGGGGCAGGTAAGTCTGCCGCCTGCTGTATTCCCCTCTGGCGCCCAGCATGTATTGTAATGGTCCTAATTTGCTGGAGAACGTGGTGTAAAC
>CAZOYZ010000040.1:4988-10813 GCA_964584045.1 uncultured Prolixibacteraceae bacterium
CGGGCGAATCCCCTTTCACCGTCCTTGATCAGGTATTCGGTCGTGTCTTCTCCTGCAGGGTACTCCATGTAGGTCTCCCGCGTGGAGAAGTTCTTTCCGGTGAAATTCCTGTCGTTAAGGTCGAACCCAAACGTCAGGTTAACCTTTTCCGTTTTCTTATTGAGGGTTACGTCCAGTTGCTGTTTATCGTTGGTACCGATCATGGCGTTGACGATTCCGTTGATACCGGTCCGGGCGTTTTTCTTCATAACGACATTGATGATCCCTGCCATACCATCGGGTTCATACCGGGCTGACGGATTCGTGATGATCTCGATATTTTCCACGGAAGAAGCCGGGATTTGCTGAAGGGCGTCGCTTCCGGATAATACACTGGGCCGGCCGTCAATTAACACGGTAAAGCTGGACGACCCCCGTAACGATACATTGCCTTCGATATCCACCTGTACTGAAGGTGTGTTTTCAAGGGCATCGACAACCGTTCCGCCTGCTGCGTGAAGGTCCTGAGAAATGTTGATGACTTTTTTGTCGACTTTATATTCCACACGGGGTTTTTGAGCAACCACTTCAACCGTATTGATAGCCTGGGTGGAAGGTTCCAGTTTGATGGTACCCAGATCAACCTGTTTATTGGTTTGGGTGATTTGGATGTTATTCACACGGGTTTTGTTGAATCCTATAAACTTTGCTTCCACATAAAAGTTGCCGGGGGTTAAGTTCCCGATCCTGAATTCTCCTTCCGCATCGGTTATCCCTCCTGTGACGAGCGTGGAGTCACTGATGTTATAAACAGACACGTTGGCATACTCCATGGCTGTATTCGAATCTTTTTCAACCACCTTTCCTTTGATCGCAATTTTGGCCGGCAGGTTACCTGGTGCCTCTCCCTCTGCTCCCATAGGCTGAGCTGTCGCTGCATAGCCGGCAAATAATAGTAGTACTCCTGATAATAATGTTCGCATTCTTTGTAATTTTTGTCTTCTTGTTTTAAGACATGGAAAGGATCAAGTAGTTTAAATTTCATCTGAAAAATCTTGTTAATAAGTGTAAACAGACGATATTTATTTTCCCGGAACCGTCGCATATCTCTTCAATAGAACTGTTTTTGACCATTCTGAAGATAAACCCCCGGGCCTTCTTCAAAAGTTTTTTTATCCTGAAAATTTCTATTTTTAGTTTTATCTTTGATCGGCGTTTAAAACTAATTTTTATCAACCGGATTCTATTAAAAAATGAATTAAAAATGAAAAAAGTAAAGAATTTCTTAAAGACAGCACTTCTGATGATTTCTGTTCCGGCTTTATTCACGCTCGCGTCCTGCACCGGTACTCAGAAAAAGGCAGGTGATACTGCTAAAAAAGATATCGGCATTCAACTGTATTCGGTCAGGGATGATATGAAGACTGATCCTGCAGCCACGATTGCAAAGTTAAGCGAGATCGGGTATACCTATGCCGAAGCTGCCGGTTATAACGACGGTAAGTTTTACGGGATGGAACCTGAGGCATTCAAGGCCCTCCTTGAACAAAACAAGATGACGCTGAAAGGCTCACATGCCGGGATGAATTTGCCCAAAGAGGGTGAATGGGATCAGGCGATGCAGTGGTGGGATACCTGCATTGCTGCGCACAAGGCTGCCGGTGCGGAATGGATCGTAAAACCATCGATGGGTGGTGAAGCCTACCGCAGCCTGGATACCTTAAAAATGTACTGTGACTACTATAATGCGATCGGCGAAAAATGTAACGCAGCTGGTGTCCGTTTTGGTTATCACAATCATGCACATGAATTCGATACGGTTCTGGACAGTCAGATCGTTTATAATTTCATGATCGAGAATACCGATCCTGCAAAGGTGATGTTTGAACTGGACCTTTACTGGATCATGAAGGGCGGTAAAAACGCAGTTGATTATTTTAATCAGTATCCCGGACGGTTTGAGCTGTACCACGTAAAAGATGAAAAAGAACTGGGAGCCAGCGGCACCATGGATTTCAAGACTGCTTTCGATATGGCCGAAAAAGCCGGTATGAAACACTATGTTGTTGAAGTTGAACGTTACGATTTTGAGCCGATCGTGAGTGTTCAGAAAAGTTATGAATTCCTGAATAACGCGGAATACACGAAATAACCTGATCAAAAAGGGTGGGTTAAGGCTGCATCAAAAATTTCGAAGATGATGCAGCCTTTTTTTATGCCTTTTTCGTCCCGAATACGGGATCAATTTTCAGGAAAGCTGCAGCAATAAACCCGGGGATCGTGCAGATCATCACCCAGATGAAGAAGTTCTGATAGCCCACCAGGTCCGTGATCCATCCGCTGATCATACCCGGCAGCATCATACCCAGCGCCATAAACCCTGTGCAAAGCGCATAATGGGCGGTCTTGTGTTTTCCCCGGGAGAGAAAGATCATATACATGACGAAGGCGGTAAAGCCGAATCCGTATCCAAACTGTTCGGCCACCACGCATGTGGCGATCACCGTCAGATCGGCGGGTTGGGCAAAAGCCATATAGACATACACGAGGTTTGGGACATTCATCGCCAAAACCATCGGCCACAGCCATTTCCCGATACCCTGGCGTGATACCAGAATCCCTCCGAGGATCCCTCCCAGGGTGAGTGCGATCATTCCGGCCGTACCATAGATAAAACCAATGTTGGCGGTGGCCAGTCCCAATCCTCCTTTTGCAGGGTCGTCGAGCATGAAAGGAGAGGCGATCTTGACGAGTTGTGCTTCGCCCAGACGGTAAACCAGGATAAAGAGCAGGCCGGTAACGATTCCCTTTTTCTGGAAAAAAGAAGCAAATGTTTCCAGGAAATCCCTGAGAATTTCCTTCATATTTTTGTTTCCTCTTTTTTCGTCGGAGCCGGGATAGGGAAGGATCAGCATATGCCAAAGAAAAAAAGCAATGAGGAGTGCGGCAAGGACAAAAAAAGTAATGCTCCACGCCCGGTTTAATTGATCAGACCTGCCCTCCAGATAGCCTGCCAGAATGACCAGCGGACCTTGTCCGGCCAGCATGGAAAAACGGTAAAAGGTATTCCTGATGCCCACAAAAAAGGCTTGTTTGCTCTCCGACAGCCCCAGCATGTAAAAACCGTCTGCCGCAATATCATGCGTGGCCGAGCTGAAAGCCATGAGCCAGAGAAAGGCCAGACTGTACCGGACAAAATTGTCCGCAGGCAGTGTGAACGCCACTCCTGCCAAACCGGCTCCGACCACTAATTGCATGCTGATAATCCAAAAACGTTTCGTTTTCAGATTATCGACCAACGGGCTCCAGATAGGTTTGATCACCCAGGGCAGATACAGCCAGCTGGTATACAGGGCAATATCCGTGTTGGACAAGCCCAGCCGTTTATACATGATGACCGATACGGTCATGACGATCACGTAGGGAAGTCCTTCGGCAAAATAAAGCGAGGGGATCCAGGCCCAGGCATTACGTGTGGTTGTTTTTTTCATAAGCGCTTATTGTCAGTGAATAACAGTCCCGGGTTTACGAGTTAATTCCGGGAATAAATCTTTCTTAATTCTGCATTTCTGAAGTAATGTTTCAGGATTTTCTCATAGCCGTATCCCTGTTCACCCATCACAGCCGCTCCGATCTGGCATAATCCCGCTCCATGTCCCCATCCTGCTCCGGTAAGTACCAGCTTTTGGGGAATGCCATTCTGAATATCCAGGTAATCCGTGACAAAGGCCGCACTGTACAGGTGGGAAGACGAAAGCGCCCGCCTGATCTCCAATTCCTTCCCCAGGATCAGGGTCTTTTTTGTCCCTGTTATTCTGAGTCTGATCAATCTGGCCGAAAACCCTCTTTCAACAGGCTCCAGGCTGATAATCTCACCAAAGTCGATCCCGGTCTTCCTCAGGATCAGTGCCGCCAGATCTTTTTGAGCATAAGTAACCTGCCAGCGGTAAAAGTCGGACGTGCCCTGATCAAAACCGGGCAACACCTGGGACAGGACTTTTTTGTCGGTGGTGTTGCAAAACGCCGGCGGAGCTGACCTGATCCATTTTTCCGCTTCTTCTTCGATCCTGAGGTCGGGGATCTCCGTTCCCGGATGGTGATCCCTGATCTTTGTCAGATAACTGTGAGGCCGCGGCTCCCAGACATTTTCGAAATTTTCGGAGACACCGCCGCAGCATTTGGAGAAGCGGGCATCACAGATTTGGTCATCGCCCCAAAGCACCTCTCCAAAAGTAGCTTCGACGGCATCGTGTGCTTTCTCACTGATGATCCTGGTAATCCCCTGATAACGTTGACAATGGTCGTCGGCGCAGACATCGAAGAGCTGATGATCTTCGCGGTCGTACCAACGGATCAGTTCATCAGGGTCACTCTGAACTTGTCTTTTTTGATCCTGATGATGTTTGCTGCGTTCGATCTGGGCCAAAAGCCAGCTCCGGGAGATCACCGCATGCGCTTTCAGCAGTTCCATGGAACTGGTGGCGCTCATTTCGGACGAGATCACTGAACGGAGGTAATCTTCAAGGGGGACCATGTTGATAGCCTGTATTTTCCCGTCCGCTGCAATTAATTTCAGGCCGCCGGTAAAATGCTGTTCTTCCTGTTGTTCCCAATGAAAGCCGATCCCGATGGTCACGTTTTTAAGTGAAAAAAAACCGGTCTTTTCAAGGGATGTGAAACTAAATTCCCGGTCCGTCTTCCTAAAACCGTCAGGGCCGGTTAATTCGATCTGATCTCCCTGTAAAACTGCATGGAACATCTTTTGCTGCATGTTACCGGCTGTTCCGAAATAACCATGCAGCCCGAACGCGATTTCGGGGGCTGCCATGATGCCTACCTGTATACGGGGTTGCCGGTTCATAACTGGTGTATTTTTTTCCTGATCCATTCGAAATCTGTATCATTAATCGTGATCTGATTATAAATATCGGTCAGATCAGCTTTGGTCAGCTTTTCAAAATCCTCTTTTCTGGGCAGTACCGCCAGTCCGCCGAGTTCAGCCGATGCCGGGCTCATCATGATCTGCCGGTCCCCCTCTTCAAAAAACTGAAGAGGCCGTTGCCGGTCACGGGGAAAGATGACGACATTCCAGCATCCGTTCCTGCAGGCCGACAGGATGTTGATCATCGGCTCACCTTCCTGTCCGCGTTCTTCCAGAATTTCGAGGATCTGCCCGAACCGCCGGACCATCTCGCAGGCAGACGCCGATTGAAGGGAGATGTATTTTCTCAGGTACACCTGTCCAACGGCGTGGATGGCGATCTTTCCATCCTGAAAAAGCAGTTCTCCGTGCCGGGATGTCATTCTTTCGAGTTCCCGGTCTGTGGGCATGACGTTTCCTGTTCCTGCCTGGAAGTGAAAATGGTCGGGCGCCGAGGCCCCGCACCGGGGGCCGTTGTAAAAAAAGGTGAAACCGGGCAGTTGCCGGCAGAGTTCCAGCATATCCGGAAAATAAGGTCGTATTTCCTGAGGCAGGTGCTCATTCAGCGGAATGGTCAGATGCCCGGGAAAGATCGGGAACGGATTGATGAGGATCGTGTATTTTTGGTCAAAGCCAATGCCCTGCTGCTCCTTTGGCCGGTTATGGCCACACAGGAAACAGGCTCTCCTGCGAATGGATTCTTTATCGGTTTTTGCTGCTGACGAGCGGATCCGTTCCGGGTTATGCTGGGCAATAACCTGAAACTCCCCGAAGGAAAAGCTTCTGGATTCCATCCTGTCCAACCCGGCATAATTTTGCCGTACCAACGGCCACGATTCTTTTTGCCGGTCGAGGAGTTGCTTTACCTTTTCGGAAAGGCTCCCGGATGACTGATATGATGGAGGAATTGTCAAATCGTTAAACT
>CAZOYZ010000040.1:10913-12318 GCA_964584045.1 uncultured Prolixibacteraceae bacterium
TCGTGGGCATTTACTCTTTGAACGTCAAGTGAAGCATCCGAATTGTCCTCCCAGCGCCGGCAAAGGTAAATGGCTTCATAGATCCGGCCGATCTTCCATATGCGGGAAATGGCCAGTCCAACCGCGTAATCTTCTCCGTAACTTGTGTCAGGCAGCCGGATCTCACGCAGTACAGGCGTATAAAAAGCCCTTGGCGCACCCAGGCCGTTGATCCGCAGGGCGTTGTTCGGTCCGTTGCCGGGAGTCCATTCCTGATGATCGATCAGCCCCGGCGGAATGGGATTCAGGTTGAAATCACACATCTGGTAGGATCCGATCACCATGGCACACTTTTCTTCATAGAATTTGTCAACGATTTTTTGAAGGGTGTGTTCATCGGCATACAGATCGTCACTGTCAAGCTGAACCGCAAAACGTCCGCATTGTTCGTGGAAGACCGCTTCGTTCCAGCAGCCTCCGATTCCCAGGTCAGTCCGTTCGGGGATCAGGTGAATCAGGCGTTGATCGGCATACTGCTGCAAAAGGGCCGTTGTACCGTCTGTAGAATGGTTATCCGCCACGATCAGGTTGAACGGGAACCGGGTTGCCTGCTTCAGTACTGAGTTCACCGCGTCTAAGATGGTCTTCGCCCGGTTGCGGACAGGGATCACGACGGTGGCTTCGACGGGAAAATTCCCTGAAAACACAACTTCTTTGAAAGGAGGGGACAAAAAGGCACCGATCCTTTTCAGGTGGATCGTACACACGTCTTCCAGTTCGATTTGCTTTTTGCGGGCGGAGCCGGCGACATAGTCGAACTGTTTTTCCCCGGACAGGCGGATGTCGGTCTCTCTCATCGTGAACAGGGATTCAGGGATCCGTACCACTTCTCCCATGACCGAAGCCAGTAACCGGAGGGCATAAAATCCTGCATGGTCCCATGAGCCTTCCACTTCTGCCAGGTATCTTTTTAAAACATCCTTCCGGAACAGCTGTACCGGCCCAAAATTGAAGTCATCACGTAGACTCCCTGTCTGATAATCGGTTACCGGATGATGCATACAACGACCCTCCTTCATTTCAAAATAATCGGCGTAAACCATACTTGCCCCGGTATCGTGCGCAACCCCGGTTATCCGTTCCAGTGCAAATTGTCCCAGGTCCAGCTTTGTATTCCGTAGTGCGATGAGTGCATATTCACCCTGCAGGTTAACGGCTATTTGTTTTATGCTGCCGGTCGAATACGGTTTGGCGCTAACCCATGTTTCGGCATATTGAAAGGTTGCCTGAACCGGACTGATTACGGATATTGACCCCAAAAGTCCTGACCCGCGCAATTGAAGGATGGTTTGCTGTGTTTCCTGCTGCCCGCTCCACGCAATAAAACAGTCGATCTTCATGAAATGAAATTGTTAAACTGTTATTA